>JAJKIB010000297.1 GCA_021154745.1 Mycobacterium sp. | reverse complement strand
GGTTCGACGATTGCCGCGTCGCGGTTTGAGCCTAGTCTGAGACACACCGATCCGATCGAAAACTCCGGCACCTCATACCGGAACCATCAGCCGGATTGAATTGGCACAACGGATTTCGTTGCGCGCGGTCAGTCAAGGTCGTGATGACATACCGCTTCGATCATGAAGCCCCACGGGTCGAGCCAGAACGTCGCGAAGTACGGATGCGGATATTGCGGATATTGAGGAAAGATGTGCGGCTCATGTCCCCGGCCTGCCTCCGGCGGGGCGATAAACGAACTGGTCGTCAGCATCGAGGAACGGTTCGAATCCGACGAGCGGGCATGATCGCGCTGTAGTAACGCCTCGCAGCGTCCAAGTCGGAAACATTTGATGCCGACGTGTCCGTGCACTCCGCGACGCTGACAGCCGGGCCCAGATGACCGGGGGCTCGGTCGTCGGCGGCGGCAATGGCACACTGGTCAACGACGAGGCCCCTGACCTGCGGTCTGGGTGCCTGACCACAAGACCGAAACGAAAGATAGTTGTTGCCATGGATCTGGTCGTCTTCCTGCCCCTACTCATCATTCTGGGCGCGTTCATGTTCTTCGCGTCCCGGCGCCAGAAGAAGGCGATGCAGGCCACCATTGACCTGCAGAATTCGCTGACCGTCGGTGATCGTGTGCACACCACGTCGGGCCTGCTGGGCACAATCACGGGCATCACCGACGACAATGTCGACCTGGAGATCGCTCCCGGCGTCGTCACCACCTGGATGAAGCTGGCGGTGCGTGACCGCATCGTCGACGACATCGACGAAGACAACGACGACACGGATGACAACGATTTCGAATACGAAACTCGCGAATCGAGTGGTACCGAGATCACCGATAGCCCGAACACCAAGACTGACGGCTGAAAACTCAGCACCAGCACGTACCCTTTGCGGTGCTGACGAACTGATCTCGAAGGAGACCCTGAGAACGTGGCATCGTCTTCGGCGCCGGTGCATCCTGCCCGCTACCTGACACTCTTTTTGGTGTTGCTTATCGGCGTCTACCTACTGGTGTTTCTCACCGGCGACAAGCAGGCCAAGCCCAAGCTCGGTATCGATTTGCAGGGTGGCACGCGCGTCACGCTGACCGCACGCACACCTGACGGCTCGGCGCCCACCCGCGAGGCGCTCAGCCAGGCCCAGCAGATCATCAGCGCACGCGTGAACGGTCTCGGCGTGTCCGGGTCCGAGGTCATCATCGACGGCTCCAATCTGGTCATCACCGTGCCGGGCAACGACAGCAGCGAGGCCCGCAACCTGGGCCAGACGGCGCGGCTGTACATCAGGCCGGTGATCCACGCGATTGCCGCCGAGGGCCAGGGCCAGCAGCCCCCGGGCGCCGTGCCGCCGGGTGCACCGCCAGGAGCCCCGCCAGGCGCGGTGCCGGGAATGCCACCCGGCGCACCGCCGGGCGTAGCGCCCATCGCCCCGGCCGTACCGGGAGCGCCCGGGTCGCCGCCGTCGCCCGCCGAGCAGGCACCGCCACCGCAGACTCCGGCACCGCAGCCGCGCCCGTATCCGCAGGAGCCGCCGCCGACACCGGCACCGTCGCCGCCGACACCGGGCGCTCCGCCACCGCCGCCGGGCGCGCCGGTGCCACCGGGGAAGCAGACGCTGGCGCAGCGCATCGCCGACGAGAAGCAGCTGCGGCAGAGCGCTGATCAGCAGATCCAAATCCTGGCGCTGCAGTTCCAGGCCACCCGCTGCAACGACGAGGACGTGCTGGCCGGCAACGACGATCCGAATCTGCCGCTGGTGACCTGCTCGCAGGATGGCAAGCAGGTCTATCTGCTGGACAAGGCGATCATCAAGGGTGAGCAGATCAAGAACGCCGACTCCGGGCTGGATCAGCAGCGCGGCGAGTACGTCGTCACCGTGGAGTTCAACGATGAGGCGTCACGGATCTGGGCCGACTTCACCGCCGCCAACGTCGGCACCCAGACCGCCTTCGTGTTGGACTCCAAGGTGGTCAGCGCTCCGGAGATCCAGGAGGCCATCCCCGGTGGGCGCACGCAGATCACCGGCCGGTTCACCGCGGACACGGCACGCGAACTGGCCAACGTGCTGAAGTACGGTTCGCTGCCGCTGTCCTTCGAATCCTCGGAGGCCGAAACCGTCTCCGCCACATTGGGTTTGTCGTCGCTGCGGGCTGGCCTCATCGCGGGCGCGATCGGCCTGGCGGCGGTGCTTCTCTATTCCCTGCTCTACTACAGAGTGCTCGGGCTGCTGACCGCGCTGTCGCTAGTCGCTTCCGGCGCAATGGTTTTCGCGATCCTGGTGCTCCTGGGCAGATACATCAATTACACGCTCGATCTGGCCGGTATCGCCGGTCTGATCATCGGCATCGGCACGACAGCGGACTCGTTCGTGGTGTTCTTCGAACGCATCAAAGATGAGATACGGGAAGGGCGTTCGTTCCGCTCGGCCGTCCCACGCGGTTGGGCCAGGGCGCGCAAGACGATCCTGTCGGGCAACGCCGTTACCTTCCTGGCCGCCGCGGTGCTCTATTTCCTCGCGGTCGGCCAGGTGAAGGGCTTCGCGTTCACCTTGGGCCTGACCACGATCCTCGACGTGGTCGTGGTGTTCCTGGTGACATGGCCGCTGGTTTATCTGGCCTCGAAGTCGCCGACGCTGGCCAAGCCGGCCTTCAACGGGCTCGGCGCAGTGCAACAGATCGCGCGTGAGCGACGCGCCGCTGCGCACGCGACGGGACGGGGATAGTCCATGGCTAAACACTCATCCGACACAACCGAATCCGAGGCCATCGAAGCCCCCGAAATCGAAGACATGTCGGCCGAAGCGCCCAAGCACGGCTTCTTCGTTCGGCTCTACACCGGCACGGGAGCGTTCGAGGTCATCGGCCGCCGCAAGCTTTGGTATTCGGTCAGTGGCCTGATCGTCGCAATCGCGGTCGTGAGTATCGTGCTGCGCGGCTTCACGTTCGGCATCGACTTCGAGGGCGGCACCAAGGTGTCGATGCCGGTTGCAGGCCAGAACGGCACGGCCACCACCCAGCAGGTCGAAGACGTGTTCAGCAAGACGCTAGGCAAGAGCCCCGAATCGGTGGTCGTCGTCGGCAGCGGCGGCTCGGCGACCGTGCAGATCCGCTCGGACACACTGACCAACGCAGAGACAGAAGAGCTGCGCACGGCGCTGTTCGACGCCTTCCATCCCAAGGGCGGCGACGGGCAGGTGTCCAAGCAGGCCATCAGCGACTCCGCCGTCTCGGCGTCGTGGGGTGGGCAGATCACCAAGAAGGCGCTCATCGCGCTGGTGGTGTTCCTGGTCCTGGCAGCCCTCTACATCACGGTCCGCTACGAGCGGTACATGGCGATGTCGGCGTTGGCGACGCTCGTGTTCGACCTGGTGACCACCGCCGGCGTCTATTCACTTGTCGGGTTCGAGGTCACGCCGGCCACTGTCATCGGCCTGCTGACCATTCTCGGCTTCTCGCTGTACGACACCGTCATCGTGTTCGACAAGGTCGAGGAAAACACCCACGGCTTCGAACACACCACCCGGCGCACCTTCGCCGAGCAGGCCAACCTCGCCGTCAACCAGACGTTCATGCGGTCGATCAACACCAGCCTGATCTCGGTGTTGCCGATCATCTCGCTGATGGTGATCGCCGTGTGGCTGCTGGGCGTCGGCACGCTGATGGATCTGGCGTTGGTGCAGCTGGTCGGCGTCATCGTCGGCACCTACTCGTCGATTTTCTTCGCCACCCCGCTGCTGGTGTCGCTGCGGGAGCGCACCGACCTCGTCCGCACGCACACCCGGCGGGTGCTCAACCGGCGCCGGCCCGCCAAGGCCACCGAGGCGACCTCCGTGAGCGACGCCGAGCCGGCCGAAGTGGTGGCGTCGGCGGCCGCCAAGCCGGCACCCGAGAAGCCCAAACCGGGCGCGCGACCCGTGCGGCCGACCACCAGCAGGACCGGACGGCCGTCGGGTAAGCGCGACACCCGGCGGCGGTAAGGGTGCCCTGGAGTCGGAGCGTCATCACGGCGGCCGTGCTGTCGCTGATCGGCGGGCTGGGCCTGTCGTCCTGCTCGAGGGGTCCCGCCGACACCATCGAATACGCCGTCGACGGCACGCTGGTCACCTACAACACCAACACGGTCGCCGGCGCGGCATCGGGCGGACCGCAGGCGTTCGCCCGGGTGCTGTCCGGCTTCAACTACCACGGACCCGACGGCCAGATCGTCGGCGACCACGACTTCGGCACCATCTCGGTGGTCGGGCGCGCGCCGCTGGTGCTCGACTACGAGATCAGCGCCAGCGCGGTGTACTCCGACGGCAAGCCGATCACCTGCGACGACATGGTCTTGGCGTGGGCGTCGCAGTCAGGTCGGCTGCCCGGGTTCGACGCGGCCAGCCGGGCCGGCTACAGCGACATCGCCTCCGTCGACTGCGCGCCCGGGCAGAAGAAGGCGCGGGTGACGTTCGCCCAGGATCGCGGGTTCGTCGACTTCGGCCAGCTGTTCACCGCGACGTCGATGATGCCGTCGCACATCATCTCCGACGAACTCGGCATCGATGTCACCACCGCGCTGCTCAACAACGACGGTCCGGCCGTCGAACGCATCTCACGGGTGTGGAACAACACCTGGGATCTGAGTCCCGACGACTTCGACGCCAAGCGGTTCCCGTCGTCGGGCCCCTACAAGCTCGAGTCGGCCAACAAGGACGGCTCTGTCGTACTGGTCGCCAACGACAAGTGGTGGGGCGCCAAGCCCATCACCAACAAGGTGACTGTGTGGCCGCGAGGCGCCGACATCCAGGACAAAGTTAATCAGGGTGCCTACGACGTGGTTGACGTCGCGACGGGGTCATCGGGCACGTTGAATCTGCCCGACGACTACGTCCGCACCGACTCGCCGTCGGCGGGCATCGAACAGCTCATCTTCGCCCCGCAGGGCCCGATGGCCGGTCCGCCTGCGCGTCGGGCGCTCGCATCGTGCACGCCGCGCGATGTGATCGCCAGGAACGCGGCGGTGCCGATCGCCAACGCCCGGCTCAACCCGGCGACCGAAGATGCGTTCGGTGCCGCGGAGGGTGCCGTCGAGGCCGGACAGTTCGTCGTCGCCAACCCCGACGCCGCCCGCGCCGCGATCAACAATCAGCCGGTGACCGTGCGCATCGGTTATCAGAGTCCCAATGCCCGCCTGGCCGCGACGGTCGGTGCGATCGCCAAGGCGTGTGCGCCGGCGGGAATCATCGTGCAGGACGCCGCCTCCGGTACTGTCGGCCCAGTGACTCTGCGGGACAACAAGATTGACGTGCTGATCGCCAGCACCGGCGGCGCCGCCGGCAGTGGATCCACTGGCTCGTCGGCGATGGACGCCTATGACCTGCACACCGGCAACGGCAACAATCTGTCGAGCTACTCCAACGAGCGCATCGACGGCATCATCGCGTCGATGGCGGTGACGTCCGACCCGAAGGAACTGGCCCGGATGCTCGGTGAGGGCGGATCGATCCTGTGGGGCGACATGCCGACCCTTCCGCTCTACCGTCAACAGCGAACCCTGCTGACTTCGAAGAAGCTGTATGCCGTGAGCAGTAATCCGACTCGATGGGGCGCGGGATGGAACATGGACCGCTGGGTGCTGTCGCGGTGAGTATCGGAGGGCTGATCGCGTCGTTGACGCGTGAGGTGGCCGACTTTCCGGAGCCGGGCATCCAGTTCAAGGACCTCACCCCACTGCTGGCCGACGCACATGGCCTGGACGCGGTGTCCGACGCGCTCGCAGACATTGCCAGGGGCGCGGACCTCGTGGCCGGTGTGGACGCCCGCGGCTTCCTGCTCGGGGGTGCCGTCGCCATCAAGCTGGGCATCGGTGTGCTGGCCGTCCGCAAGGGCGGCAAGCTGCCACCGCCCGTGTTCAGCGAAACCTACGACCTCGAATACGGCACCGCCACGCTGGAGGTTCCGGCCGACGGCATCGAATTGGCCGGCCGGAACATCGCGATCATCGACGACGTTCTGGCTACCGGCGGCACCGTGGCCGCGACGGCGAAGTTGCTGCGGCATGCCGGCGCGAACGTCACGGGTGCTGCGGTGGTCCTCGAGCTTGCCGCGCTTGGCGGCCGCGACGTGCTCAAACCGTTGCCGGTCAGCAGCTTGCACACGGTCTGAGGGATATCCTCGAAGTCTGGCGAAACCCGAGGGCGATGAGCGCTCGCGCGAAGAGCAGACATTGGAGGTGACCATGGCTGACGAACCCGGCACGGGACAGGCTGTGCAGGCACCTCCTGGGGCTCAAATCCCCGAAACACAGCCGTTGGAGATCCCCAAGACCTCGACGAGCGCGTCGCGACGGGTACGGGCCCGGCTGGCCCGCAGGATGACCGCCCAGCGCAGCACCGTCAACCCGGTGCTCGAGCCGCTGGTCGCCGTGCACAAGGAGAGCTTCCCGAAGGCCGACCTGTCGCTGCTGCAGAAGGCCTACGAGGTGGCCGAGCAGCGGCACGCCGACCAGATGCGCCGCTCCGGCGACCCGTACATCACCCATCCGCTCGCCGTCGCCAACATTTTGGCCGAGCTCGGCATGGACACCACCACGCTGGTGGCCGCGCTGCTGCACGACACCGTCGAGGACACCGGCTACACGATGGACCAGCTGACCGCCGACTTCGGTGAAGAGGTGGCGCACCTCGTCGACGGCGTCACCAAGCTGGACAAGGTGGCGCTGGGGACGGCCGCCGACGCCGAGACGATCCGCAAGATGATCATCGCGATGGCCCGCGACGGGCGGGTGCTGGTCATCAAGGTCGCCGACCGACTGCACAACATGCGCACCATGCGCTTCCTGCCGCCGGAAAAGCAGGCCCGCAAGGCCCGCGAGACACTGGAAGTCATTGCGCCACTGGCACATCGGCTGGGCATGGCCACGGTGAAATGGGAGCTCGAGGACCTGTCGTTCGCGATCCTGCACCCGAAGAAATATGAGGAGATCGTCCGGCTGGTCGCCGACCGGGCGCCGTCGCGCGACACCTACCTGGCCAAGGTGCGCGCGGAGATCACCAATACGCTGTCCGCCTCGAAGGTCAACGCCACTGTCGAGGGCAGGCCCAAGCACTACTGGTCGATCTACCAGAAGATGATCGTCAAGGGCCGCGACTTCGACGACATTCACGACCTGGTCGGCGTGCGGATTCTGTGCGACGAGATCCGTGACTGTTATGCCGCTGTGGGCGTGGTGCATTCGCTCTGGCAGCCGATTGCGGGTCGGTTCAAGGACTACATCGCCCAGCCACGGTACGGCGTCTATCAGTCGCTGCACACGACGGTTGTCGGTCCGGAGGGCAAGCCGCTGGAAGTGCAGATCCGCACCCGCGACATGCACAAGACCGCCGAGTACGGCATCGCCGCACATTGGCGTTACAAGGAAGCCAAGGGGCGCAACGTTCCCCATCCGCACGCCGCCGCCGAGATCGACGACATGGCCTGGATGCGGCAGCTGCTGGACTGGCAGCGGGAGGCCGCCGACCCGGGTGAGTTCCTGGAGGCGCTGCGCTACGACCTCGCGGTGCAAGAGATCTTCGTGTTCACGCCGAAGGGCGATCTGATAACGCTGCCGACAGGGTCAACGCCGGTCGACTTCGCCTACGCCGTGCACACCGAGGTCGGTCACCGCTGCATCGGTGCGCGGGTCAACGGCCGGCTGGTGGGGCTGGAGCGCAAGCTCGAAAACGGCGACCGGGTCGAGGTTTTCACGTCGAAGGCGCCGAACGCCGGGCCGTCCCGCGACTGGCAGACCTTCGTGGTGTCGCCGCGGGCGAAGGCCAAGATCCGGCAGTGGTTCGCCAAGGAGCGCCGCGAGGAGGCGCTGGAATCCGGCAAGGATGCGATCGCGCGCGAGGTGCGTCGCGGCGGACTACCGTTGCAGCGCTTGATGAATGCCGAGTCCATGGCGGCGTTGGCCCGTGAACTGCGCTATACGGATGTGTCTGCGCTCTACACCGCGGTGGGGGAGGGTCATGTCTCCGCGCGGCACGTCGTGCAGCGGCTGGTGGCACAGCTCGGTGGTGACGAGGAAGCCGCCGACGAGCTCGCCGAGCGCTCCACCCCGACGACGATGCTGGTGCGCCAACGCAGCACCGACGACGTCGGCGTTGCGGTGCCCGGTGCTCCCGGCGTGCTGACGAAGCTGGCGAAGTGCTGCACGCCGGTACCCGGCGACAACATCATGGGGTTCGTCACCCGAGGCGGCGGCGTGAGCGTGCATCGCACCGACTGTACGAATGCCACGTCGTTGCAACAACAGTCGGAGCGGATCATCGACGTGCAGTGGGCCCCGTCGCCGTCGTCGGTGTTCCTGGTGGCCATCCAGGTCGAGGCGCTGGACCGGCACCGGCTGCTCTCGGATGTGACCCGCGTGCTGGCCGACGAGAAGGTCAACATCCTGTCCGCCTCGGTGACGACGTCGAACGACCGGGTGGCGATCAGCCGGTTCACCTTCGAGATGGGCGACCCGAAGCACCTGGGACACGTGCTCAACGTGGTGCGCAACGTGGAGGGCGTTTACGACGTCTACCGCGTGACGTCCGCGGCGTAACGTCTGCGCAAAATTTGCCTGATTGTTTGCGTTGTCTGCAATACTGCGGCGATGCGCACTGTATTGGTGGTTCTCATCGCTTCGCTGGCGATGGTGTTGGCCGGTTGTGGTTCCACGATCACGCCCGAAGGAGCGGCGCAGTCGGTCGTCGATATCGTGTCGAAGCAGACCGGGTTCAAGCCCGATGACGTCAAGTGCCCGTCGGGCGTCGACGCCGAGGTCGGTAAAGAATTCGAGTGCCACTTCACCGGGCCGGAGAGCAAGGACTACACCGCCCACATGAAAGTCACCAAGGTCGAGGGCGACGACGTCCAGTTCTACATCAAGACCGCACCCACCAAGTAATCCAGCGCGAGCAGACGCAAACGGCCCCAAATCCTCGGCGTGTCGGGGACTTTCGCGTCTGTTCGCCGGTGTTAGCCGATCTGCACCGACTCGATCGTCGCGTCGACAACCGGCTTGCCGTCATCGCTTCGGTCGGCCACACCCGCCGCGGCGACCTTGTCCAACGTCGCCAGCCCGGCGTAGTCGATGGTGCCGAACACCGTGTAGGTCGGCGGCAGCTGCGAATCCCGATACACCAGGAAGAACTGACTGCCGTTGGTGCCGGGCCCGGAGTTGGCCATGGCCAGCGTGCCGCGCGGGTAGAGCACCGGAATCTTCAACGCGGGATCGGTCAGCCGGTACTGGTTGGTCGGATATTCGTTCGGGAATCGATAGCCCGGCCCGCCCGTGCCGGTGCCGGTCGGGTCTCCACACTGCAGCACACCGAGTTCGCTCGACGTGGTCAGCCGGTGGCACTTGGTGTTGTCGAAGAACCCCTGTCTGGCCAGGCTCGTGAAGTTGTTCACGGTGCACGGTGTCTTGCCGTTGTCCAACTCCACCCCGACACGCCCCTGACTCGTGGTGATGCTCACGCGGACGAGGGCAGGATCGGTCGCGATCCGGCCGTTCGGCGGCGGCTTGACGGACTTGCTCGCCGGTTCCGTCGTCGCCGGATATTGGCAGTTGGAGCCCAACGTCTTCGGCGGGTCGAAGGGCGGCAGATTGTTGTCGACCGGCGACGGCGTTGCGGTGAGGTCCGGATAGTGCGGGGTGAGGCCGCCCAGGGACTCCAACTCATTCGCGACCTTGGCGACGAACACCACGCTCAGCACCACCACCACGATGGTCAGGACAGTGATCAGGTAGCTGATCACCAGCCCCGCGACTGCCAGCCCGCGGCCCTCCTCGCCGGTCTTCTTGATCTGCGACAGCGAGATGTGGCCGAAGATGATGCCCAGCGGCGCAAACAGGAACGCGCATACCAACGACACGATGGCCAGTGAATTGGTCGGCTGCGGCTGCGGATAGCCGTAGTACTCCGCATATGCGCCCGGCGGTGGCGGTGGGTACGCGCCATACGGCGGGGGCGGCGTGGTCATCGCTGCGTCAGTCGAGCAGGATCGACTTGACCTGAACGTCGTTCTTCGGCTTGCCGTCCTGGCCGCCGTCGACGGTGCCGGCCGCGGCGATCTTGTCCAGCGTGGCCAGACCGGTCTGATCGATGGTGCCGAACACGGTGTAATTCGGCGGCAGCTGCGAATCCTTGTACACCAAGAAGAACTGGCTGCCGTTGGTGCCGGGGCCTGCGTTGGCCATCGCCAGCGTGCCGCGCGGATACAGCACCGGCTGCTGCAACTTCGGGTCGTCGGGCTGGAACTGGTCGGTGGGGTATTCGTTGGCGAACTGGTAGCCCGGCCCGCCGGTACCCTGGCCCGTCGGGTCGCCGCACTGCAGCACCGCCAACCCCTCTGACGTGGTCAGCCGGTGACACGGCGTGTCGTTGAAGAATCCCTGCTGGGCAAGGCTGGCGAAGCTGTTGACCGTGCACGGTGACTTGGCGTTGTCGAGTTGCAGCCCGATATTGCCCTGGTTGGTCGACATGCTGGCGCTGACCTGCGCCGGGTCGGTCGGCACCTTGCCGGTGCGCGGCGGGTTGACCGGCTTGCTCGCCTTGTCCGCGGACGCTGGGTACTGGCAGTTCTCGCCCAATCCGGCCGGCGCTGCGAAGGCGGGTAGCTGTCCGGGAGCCGACGGGGCGGCGCTGGTGGCAGAGGTCGGCGTGGTCGTGGCCGCCGACGCGGTCTGGCTGCCGGAGTCGCGGTTGGTGACGACGACGGTGGCGACGACGGCGCCGATAACGACGATCGCAGCCACTGCCGATCCGGCGATCATGAAGATGCGGCGCTGGCGTTCCTTCGCTGCCCGGCGCTCCAGCTGCCGCTCGAGTTTGCGCTTCGCTGTTGCACGCCGTTGTTCGTTGGTCGGCACCGCCGCAGTCCTCCTCATGATCTGATCGGTCGGCACCGAGTGTGCCAGGCGTTGCTGAGTGCGGGGGTCGCGACCCTATCCAACCGAGGGTGCGACACTGGACGGCGTGTTGATCACCGGATTCCCGGCCGGGATGTTGGCGTGCAATTGCTACGTTCTGGCCAAGCGAACCGGCGCCGACGCGATGATCGTCGACCCTGGCCAGCGGGCGATGGGACCGCTGCGGCAGATCCTCGACGAGAACCACCTGACGCCGGCCGCGGTGCTGTTGACGCACGGGCACGTCGACCACATCTGGTCGGCACAGAAAGTGGCCGACATGTACGGCTGCCCGGCCTACATACATCCCCAAGACCGATTCATGCTGGCCGATCCGATCAAGGACTTCGGGCCCCGGCTGGCCCAGATCGCGTTCGGCGCGCTGTTCCGCGAACCCCAGCAGGTCGTCGAGCTGGACCGCGACGGCGACAAGGTTGATGTGGGCGGTGTGACGGTGACTGTCGACCACACGCCGGGACACACCCGCGGCTCCGTGGTGTTCCGGGTGTCCGAGGGCCCGGAAGAAGTGGTCTTCACCGGCGACACTTTGTTCCGTCAATCGGTGGGCCGCACCGATCTGCCCGGTGGCAGCGGGCGCGACCTGCTCGGCTCGATCGTGACAAAACTGTTGGTGCTCGACGACGACACCGTGGTACTACCGGGGCACGGCGAAAAGTCCACGATCGGCTTCGAACGCCGCACCAACCCGTTCCTCGAAGGCTTGACCTAGTGACCGAATTTCAGGCGCCCAAGGGCGTCCCGGATTACCTGCCGCCCGACTCGGCGCAGTTCGTCGGCGTGCGCGACGGCCTGCTCGACGCCGCGCGGCGCGCCGGGTACGGCGACATCGAACTGCCCATCTTTGAAGACACCGCGCTGTTCGCCCGCGGCGTGGGGGAGTCCACCGACGTGGTGAGCAAGGAGATGTACACCTTCGCCGACCGCGGCGATCGTTCGGTGACACTGCGCCCGGAGGGCACCGCGGGAGTGATGCGTGCGGTGATCGAGCACGGCCTTGACCGCGGCCCGCTGCCGGTGAAGCTCTGCTATGCCGGGCCGTTCTTCCGTTACGAGCGCCCGCAGGCCGGGCGCTACCGGCAGCTGCACCAGGTCGGTGTCGAGGCGATCGGAGTCGACGACCCGGCGGTGGACGCCGAAGTGATCGCCATCGCCGACGCCGGTTTCCGCTCACTGGGGCTCGACGGCTTCCGGTTGGAGATCACGTCGCTTGGCGACGACACCTGCCGGCCGCAATACCGGGAACTGTTGCAGGAGTTCCTGTTCAAGCTCGACCTCGACGAGGAGACGCGCGCCCGCGCCGAGATCAATCCGCTGCGGGTGCTCGACGACAAGCGCCAGAAGATGCGCGAGATGACTGCCGACGCGCCGGTCATGCTCGACCACCTCTCCGATGTCGCCAAGCAACACTTCGACACGGTGCTCGCGCATCTGGACGCGTTGGGCGTGCCCTACGTGATCAACCCGCGGATGGTGCGCGGGCTGGATTACTACACCAAGACGACGTTCGAGTTCGTGCACGACGGGCTTGGCGCTCAGTCGGGAATCGGCGGCGGGGGCCGCTATGACGGCCTGATGCGTCAGCTCGGCGGAAAAGACTTGTCGGGCATCGGCTTTGGGCTCGGTGTCGATCGGACGCTGTTGGCGCTGAAGGCCGAGGGCAAGACGGTCGGCGGGACCACGCGCGTCGACGTGTTCGGTGTGCCGTTGGGGGAACAGGCCAAGTTGAAGCTGGCTGTGCTCGCCGCCCGGTTGCGGGCCGCCGGTGTGCGCGTTGATCTTTCCTACGGCGATCGCGGCATCAAGGGCGCGATGCGCGCCGCGGACCGTTCGGGCGCCTCGATCGCTCTGGTCGCGGGGGATCGCGACATCGAAGCGGGCACCATCGGGGTGAAGAACCTGGCGACCGGCGAGCAGACCGACATACCCGTGAATGCGGTTCTCGCCGAAGTGCTTTCGCGCCTCAGCCGCGCCTAGCCCTAACTGCCGCGAGCGTGCGTGTCTGCACACCGACACGCCGCAATTTGCGTACAGAATGCGCACGCTCGTGGGGCATCGGCGAAACCCGTCCGCGGAGGTGCCGACTTAGAGGTCGAAGACCTGCCCGTCGCCGGCGACGGTGACCTTGCCTGAGTAGTGCTTGCCGATGGCGTCGAACCAGGAGGAGTCGGGCAGGTCGGTAGGCGAGTAGTGGCTCAGGACAACGTGCTTGGCGTTGGCCGCTGCAGCCACTTCGCCGACCTGTTCTGCCGAAGTGTGCGAGTTCTGCAGGTAGTTCGGGGGGAACCTGTTGTGGTAGTACGCGTCATCGAGGCTGAATTGCGCCTCGTGCACCAGGATGTCCGTGTCTCGGGCGAGGGTGATCAGGTTTTCGGACTTGGTGGTGTCGCCCGAGAAAGTCACGGATACACCGGATTTCTTCAGATCGAAGCGGAAGCCGAACGCCGGGTAGACGTCGTAGTGAGAGACCACAGTGGCGGTGACGGTCACGTTGTCGTCTGACATGACCGGGAACGGCTCCGTCTTTGGCGACCGGTTGCGGTAGTCCGACCCGGTGGCACCGCGATCTCTATGACCTTCGCGAGGCTCTGGATGTCGTCGATTCCCATATCGCGGATGAAAGTGTTGTTCGTGTAGGCGAACGCCTGCTGCAGAGCCTCGGTGGTGGCGGCCAACCCCGGCGCCGGATCCCTCGGAGCGATCATGGCGGGATCCGGATTGCCGACTCGGCTGGGTGGTAGGCCGCCGGCCGGGGCCAGGACCGTAGACCATCACTGGGGCCTTGCCCTTCGATGCGGTATAGCCACCGGAGAGGAAGAAGCTGAAGTAATCGACGATGTGGTCGGTATGCAGATGGGTGATGAACACGCTATTCAGGTCGTCGAATCGCAAGCCCGCGTTGGTGAAGGCGTTCAACGAGCCCAATCCGCAATCGATTTGATAGACGTCGCTGCCGATTTTGAGGGCCGTGGAAATTCCGGTCTTGTTCGGAACCGGGGGCGGTCCCGCTTGAATTCCCAACGTGATCAGCGCGTTCCCTGGCAGCGCGGGAGCGATCTTCTGCGGAGCTTCCGAACCGCACGCCGAAGTGCTGAGAACGGCACCGCCGATAACAGCCGACATCGAGACGGCCAACATCGACCGACGCGAGATTGCGCCTGGTCCGTGTGTGCAATCGCAACCACCGGGGTCTGCCATGCCCGTCATCGCTGTTGAACCAACGCGGTCAGCACGTCGTCGACGTTGCCGATTCCACCATCGAACGGGTTGCCGCGCTTGAGAACCTTCGTTCCGCCGGGCGTCACCGCGACGAGTTTGGATGAGCTCGAACCGATTTGGAATTTGCGTGCGAATCGCACCTGATCCAACGGCACCACTGCTCCGCCGCCGTAGCTGAACAACCCCAGCTTTCGGTCGATGACCGCCACCGAGCGGCATTCGTGCAGCGGCTGGCGGCGGCGTCGTCGGAACTTGCGCACCACGGCATAAGTCAGTGCCGCGACGATGAGACCCACAGCGAGGAATGCCGCGCCGACCGCCCTGGAGGGAACGCCCGCGACGAGGGTGACAACGCCGAAGCCGGCGACGACGAGGGTGAGCACGCCGAGCACGAACGCGAATACCGTCAATGCGCCCGTGCGGCGGTCGAAGACCAGCACCCGGCGGCCGTCATCGGTGACGACGAGCCCGCCCGTGTCGGCCAGTGTCCTGGGCGTTGTTGTGTTCACGTATTGCAGCGTGCATCTCGGCGGGGGCGAGCATGCGCAGATCCGCAGAGTTGGCCGGCGTGTCGGCCCGGCGGAACGCAAACGCCATCCGTGACAGCATGCCGTCCCGCAGTGTCAGCGTATGCAGCAGCACCGCGCTGACATGCGCGGCGATAAGGGCCACCAGCGCATAGGCCAACATCGAATGAGTTTGGCGCAGCACGAAAAATAGGTCTGCATTGAACGGTGCAATGCGTGGCAGATGCAGTGATCCCACGACAACCACCGGCCGCCCCGCCGCCGACACCATCGCCCATCCCACGAGCGGCTGGGCGAGTATCAGTGCGTACAGCGTCAGCTCGGACATCACCGCAAGCGTGTGCTCTATCCAACCGACGGTGTCAGGCAGCCTCGGTGCGCGGTGGGTGAATCTGTTGGCGGCCCGTATGACCACGATGGCAAGGATCAGCACGCCGAGCGTCATATGGACACCGCGCAGCGACGCATAGGAGCCGGTCGAGTTCACCAGGACAAACCCGATGAACAGCGTGCTGAAGACGAGCATCGCTGTGAGCCAGTGCAAGATGCGCGTCCGCACCGGGAACCGCGCGGGTGCCGTCATGGCGCGACCTCGTCAACCTGCACAACCGACGGAGACTTCGCTTCACCCGTCCGCGCGCGATACGACACCGCGTAAACCGCGGACCGCGCGCTCAACAACGGATCGTTCGACGGCTCGATGCCGTCGGGCAGCACGAGGGGATCAAAGTTGACGTCACGGGCGTTGCCGGGCCCTTCTGTCTCGATGTTCGTCAACGTGAGCACTCCGGCGTCGATGGTGAGACGATCGCTCGGCCACGGCAAGGTGGCATCGGTCACGGGATCACCCGGGCGTCCGACGGTCAGCACCAACCGCCATCGCACGGGCGATCGCGCATCTGGCGGACCAGCGCGTCGAATAGCGCGTTCTGCGTGCCGAGTCGGGCAGGCTGGGATGTCTGCAGGGGGACGAATGCCCACCGAACTGGAGTACGGACGCCGGCGTCGTTGACGAAGAAGAACGTGTTCAGACCCCAGAAGGTGCTGTCGGCGAAGCCCGGTGCCGGTGGATGCTGCTTGATCACCGCCATGGTGGCTGCCGTCTCGGGGTGAGCCGCGAGGAAACTCGACATCGCGGCGGGATCCGGTTGCCCCGTCGCAGGATCAATCTTCGATGCCAAGAGCCGGTCATAGAAGCCTTGCGGCGAGTTATCCGGAAACACAGGAAGATTCAGCATGGCCGTGCGCCACTGTGTGGCCTCGGAGAATGCGAAGGCCAACGCGAGGCTGCGCGCCGCCGCCGGCGTGTCGGCCATGCCGGGGTGACCGCCGGAGAGTGAGAACCGTCCGATGACTGAGGTTCGGCCGGGTGCGAACACGGCCGCTTTCGACAGTTCCCTGCCGTTGCCATTGATGTCGAAGTAGCCCGTGACCGCGACGCCCTTGGCGTGATTTCGGCGGAATCCGGGATGGAGTCCGAACACCGCGCGGAAACCTTCGATGAACGCCCTCGGCGTCAACACATTGCCTACGCCGACCAATTTGTTCGCATACGCAACGGCACCGACGTCAACGACCAGGAACGCGCCGACCGCACCCATGCCGAGCAGCATCGAGCGTCGGCTGAGATTCGTCACGACAGGCTAAACGCGCCGCAACGCCGATCACTTCGCCGGTGTGCGCCACGTCACATGATCCACCGATCGGGGGACAGACGATTCATCCGGTTCAACCTCCAATCGCCGGACATACACCGCGACCGTGCTGCGGGAGTCTTAAGTCATCGCCGGAACAACCGGCGCAGAAGACGAAAAACCCATTCACACAGGAGGATTCAAGACAATGGCTACCAACATCGCCCGCACCTTCGGTCGCTACATCGCTCTGCCGGTCATCTCGGCCGGACTCATCGGCGGCGCTGCCCTCGGGGTGGCCGGCATGGCCAACGCGGCCACCACGACCGAACCCCACGGCCCCGGCTACTCCTACTCACCGGACGTCAAGGCCAATCCGGCCCCCGAGGCGCAGCCGGGCTGGCACGGCCACCACGGCGTGTGGCACGTCGAGAACCTGCAGCCGGGTTACCACCGCTGATGATCCGAGCACAGAGGCCCTCCCCACATGGGGAGGGCCTCAGTCGTGCGCCTGCCGGTTATGTCTGCGCAGGTAGTACGTGATCGGCCACTTTGTCGGTGCTCAAGCACAGCGAGCATACGTGCGCATCGTGGGTCTGGCACTTCATCATGTCCGGTCGCTCGTAGTCGTGATGGCACACATGGCATTTCAGGTGTTCACCCGACGGGTTGCCGTACTCGTCGTACATCGGGATGTCGATGCCGTCGTCAGTGCGGCGCAGGTAGTACTTGCCCTTGGTCGCGATCGCGAAGATCGGGGGAAGCACGAGGCCGAGCCCGATGGCAACCAGGGGCGAGTACGGCCGGATGGCCTCGCCGAGGCCACCGAAGAACGCGATGACCGACAGGCCCGCGGCGATCAGCATCGAGCCGAAACCGACCGGGTTGATCGCATACAGCATGCCGCGACGGAACTCCGGCTTCATCGGTGACAGCTTCAGTAGGAACTTGTTGAACACGATGTCGGAGGCCACCACCACGACCCACGCCATACCGCAGTTCGCGTAGAAACCCAGGATCGTGTTGAGGAAGTCGAACATGTTGGCTTCCATCAGGACCAGCGCGATCAACAGGTTTACGCCGAGGAACACCAATCGGCCTGGATAGGTCTTGGTGACCCGGGTGAACGAGTTGGTCCAGGCTAGCGACCCCGAGTAGGCATTGGTGACGTTGATCTTGATCTGGCTGATCACCACCAAGACCACGGCCAGTGTCAACGCCAGCCAGTTCGGGAGGAAGTTCTTGTAGATCTCCAGGAACTGGTGCACCGGTTGGTTGGCGATGCCGGCACCGTCGGCGACGTTGGCGATCAGGTAGACCGCGAGGAACAGACCGACAATTTGCTTGATGGCGCCGAAGAACACCCAACCGGGGCCGGCCAGGATCAGCCAGGTCCACCAGCTGCGCTTGTTCTCCGGAGTCTGCGGCGGCATGAAGCGCAGGTAGTCGTTCTGCTCGGCGATCTGCGCGATCAGCGACAGACACACGCCTGCGGCCAGCAGTGTCGATCCGAGGTCGAAGCCGGTTCCGCCGTTCTCACCCTGGTAGGCGAAGAACGAGCTGACCGACTCGGGGTGGCTGACGACGAGGTAGACGAACGGCGCAACCATCAGGACAAGCCATAGCGGCGTTGTCCACACCTGCAGCGTGGAAAGCACTTTCATGCCGTAGATGACCAACGGGAAGATAATCAGCGTGGACGCGGCGTAGCCGAGCCACAGCGGTATGTGCAGGCCGAGTTTGAGGCCCTGCGCCATGATCGAACCCTCGAGCGCAAAGAAGATGAACGTGAACGTCGCGAAGATGACGTTGGTGACCACCGAGCCGTAGTAACCGAAACCGCTGCCGCGGGTGACCAGGTCGAGGTCGATGTTGTAGCGCGCCGAATAGTAGGCCACCGGAAAACCGGTGAGGAAGATGACGACGGCGAAGATGAGGATGCCGAAAAGGGCGTTGGTTGTGCCATAGGAGATTCCGATGTTCGCGCCGATGGCGAAGTCGGCCAGATAGGCGATACCGCCCAGTGCCGATATGCCAACCACCCGTGTCGACCATTTGCGGTAACTCCGTGGAGCAAACCGCAGGGTGTAATCCTCCAGCGTTTCCTTGGTGGCGGTCATGGTGTCGAGATCGGCCTCGACGACGGCGTTCACCGGCTCCTTGCTGAGGTCTTGTGTCATGCAGCAAAGTTAGGATGGGCTTGTTTCCGGAATGTGACGTTTGTGTTCCCGCACATATCCTCTTTGCGGCCCACCGTCGTTTGTAACAATCCGGTACGGTTCGGCGATGTGACGGACATGCGAAAAACGACAGCCAGGGTCGGGGCGGCATTGGCGGTGGCCGCCGCCGGAATTGCGTTAAGTCATGGCACGTCGAGCGCTGAACCGGCCGCTCACCAGGTGCGGTACACGCTCACGGCGGCAGGCGCTTCGGATTTCGACCTCTTCTATCTGACGACTCAACCTCCGAGCAAGCAGGCCTATAACGCCGACGCATACTCGTTCGTGAAGAAAGAGACAGTGAACCTGGCGCCGGGCGTGCCGTGGGTGTTCGAAACCACGCTCGCGGACCCGCAGTGGGCGATCTTCACCGTGAGCAGCACCACGCACGGCGGGCAGGCCGCGCCGAATCCTCACTGTGAGATCGCCGTAGACGGTCAGGTGGTCGTGCAGCAGGACGCGCCCTACAACCTGCAGTGCCAGGGGTCGCAGTGGTGAGCTAGCCTGCCGAGCGGCTGGCACGCACAGCGCGGACGAACGACGCGACCGCCGCGCCGATTTCGTCGGGGCTGTCCTCCTGCAGGAAATGCACACCGGGCACAGAGACCTCGGTCTGGTTCGGCCACGTGCGGACGAAATCGCGCGCACGGCCGCGGATCAGCGCACCCGGCTCGCCGTTGATGAACAACTTGGGCACATCGCTTTGGGACAGCCACGCGCCGTATTCCTTGACAGTGGCGACGACATCGGCGGGCTCACCCTCGATCGGGATGTTGCGCGGCCATGACAACGTCGGCCTGCGATCCTCGCCGGCGGTGCGGAACGGTTCGCGGTAGTGATCCATCTCCTCGTCGGTCAGCTTGCGACGGACGGATGCGGGCAGCACCGCCTCGACGAACATGTTCTGCTCCAACACCATTGATTCGCCTTCGGACGACCGGAAGCCCTTGAAGACGCTTTGCATGGGACCCGGGAAGTCCGACCAGTCGATCGGCATCGCAATGGCTTCCATGTAGGCGATGCCCGCCACTCGGTTGCGGTGTTGGTTGGCCCAGTCGAAGCCCAGCGCCGAACCCCAGTCGTGCACAACGAGGATCACCCGATCACCGAGATCGAGTTCGTCCCACAGCCTGAACAGGTAGTCACGCTGTTCGGCGTAGTGGTATCGGTCGGGCCCGGAGTCGTCGAGCTTGTCCGAGCCGCCCATCCCGATCAGGTCGCACGCGACGAGCCGGCCCAGGCCTTCGAGATGCGGCATCACGTTCCGCCACAGGTACGACGATGTCGGGTTGCCGTGCTGGAAGACGATCGCGTCACCCTGGCCCTCATCGATGTAGGCCATCCGCTTGCCATTGATCTGCTTGTACCGCAGCTGCCCGTACGGCTTGGCTCCTGGCATGTGTCCTCCTCAATTCGGTTCGGTGTCGGCGAGTTTCGCGGCGGCTTCCCGGGCCACCCGCAAGATTCGGCTCGAGAACTTCGGGTCGGCGACCGCGCGGGCCAGTGCCATCCCGCCGACGCAGACCGTCATCAGTGCGATCGCATCGTCGAGTCGGCTGTCGTCACCATCGCAGATCGCGGCCAAGGATCCCCGTAGTTCGCGCTCGTAGCACGCGCGGAACTCGTCCGAGCCGTGGGCGGCGTCGGAACTCAGTGTCGCGAAACCGCAACTGGTGGACAGGTCGTCGCGGTGGGCAGCGGTGAGGTAGCGCTTGGCGAGACCCGTCAACCGCTCCCGCCACGATTCGCCGTGGCGAGGCTTGATCCAGTGCGGACGGCCCGTGGTGATCGCCCGTGCGAAAGCGGCGCAGGCCAGGTCGTCCTTGCTGGAGAAGTGGGAGTAGAACGCGCCGTGGGTCAGACCGGCGTCGCGCATGACCGGCACGATCGCCGCGCCGTCAAGTCCCTCTTCGCGGATCCGGCGAGCCGCGGCGTCCAGGATCTTGTCCAGCGATTCCTGCTTGCTCTGCTCACGTGTGCCCGCGACTTTTCGCATGATGTCCATCATGCTAGTCGCATGACAGACATCATGTGAAGGATTTCGTCCCGAGTGGGTACTCAACGCTCATGCAACCGACCGCGTTAGTCACCGGCGCGAGTCGCGGAATCGGCCTGGCGACCGCTCGCAAACTGGGGGCGAATGGCGTCAGAACATTCGTTGGTGCTCGCGATCCCGAGAGTGGGAAACGTGCTGTGGAGCAACTGCGGGATGACGGCGCCGACGCCGATTTCTACGAATTGGATGTGACTGACCAGGCCACGATCGAGGCGGCCCGCGACGACATCGACCAGCGGTACGGTCGGCTGGACATCCTCGTCAACAATGCGGGTGTGTTGCCGGAGGCGGGCGCAGACCAGCCGACGGTCCCGCTTCAGCTCACGATGTTCCAGGCAACGTTCGAAACCAACGTGTTCGGAACGGTCGCCGTCATCGAAGCGATGCTGCCGTTGCTCGGCAAGTCAGTGGCGGGGCGCATTATCAACGTGTCCAGCTCGCTCGGTTCGCTGACGCTGCAGACCGATCCGGACTGGCCGTCGTATGTGGTGACGCCGGCGTATCAGTCCTCGAAGTCGGCGCTGAACGCCATCACCGTCGCGCTCGCGAAACTGCTGGCCGATTCCGCGATCACCGTCACCTCGGTGTGTCCGGGTTTCGTGCAGACCGACATCCATCCACCGAGCAACCGATCCAATGCGGCAATCACCCCAGACGAAGCCGGCGAATTCATCGCGCGCGCTGCCACCGACCCCGATGTTGGAACCGGCACGTTCATCGACCGCAACGGCGTGGTCCCCTGGTGATTCATGCGAGTGCGTTGGCGTCCTCCTGGGCAGGCGCATTCCAGTCGATGGTGTAACCCTTCTCTACCGCCATCGTCTTCTCGACGTTCACCGTCTTGACCATCAGCGGAACCACCACCCGCATGAACCGCTGCGCGATCGGTCCCGGCGCCTTGGCGTGGCTTATCCGCGCGCCGCGCGCCGCGATCTTCTCCACCCGGGTCCGGCGTAGCCGCTCGTACGCGTCGAACGCCGATGCGACGTCGGGGATATCGCGCAGGCAACGCGCCAGCTGAATCGCGCTTTCCATGGCCAGCGAGGCACCTTGCCCGGTGCTGTTGGATGGCGCGTGCACGGCGTCGCCGACGAGCACCATGCGGTCACGGTGCCAGTGGGGGACCGGCGGCATGATGTGCAGAGCTCCGACGGCCTGCAGGGTATCGCTCGTCGTTTCGGCGGCCAGCCGTGCCCCGGGGACGTCGTTGGCGTACGTCGTGCGAAGCGTATGCAGCCAGTCCTCGGCCGCGACGGCACGGGCCTGTTTGAGCGTGAGGTATTGCCGCGACGGAAGATTCGCACCCCAGCCGATGCGGCCGTCGGGCCGCTTCCAGTACAGGTAGTACGCCCGCTTGCCGAAGGCGAACGTCATCGTGCCCGGTTGGAGGTGGGATGTGTCGGGCGCATCGTCAACCACGCCCTCGAATCCGAGCAGGTTGAGGTACCGAGCGGTTGGTGCATCGGGGTCGATGAGCCGACGCACCGTCGAGTGGACGCCGTCGGCACCGATCAGCACC
>JAJKIB010000296.1 GCA_021154745.1 Mycobacterium sp. | reverse complement strand
GTACTGGAACACCGGACAAATCCCGATCGGCGTCGGTTCGTCAACGAGGTGGGTGAAGATCTGCGTCGATCCGATCCAATCGGGGTTACGGCTCGCCTGCTTGCTGGCATACCGGGCGGCGTCGACGAACGCCGGCAGCCGCGGATTCCAGCGCACCGCCGGGTTGACTGCCGGGGCGTTGCCTGGCACACCGAGCAGCACACTCGCAGTGTCATCGGCGACCACCACCTTGCCCGACGTGTCGACGGCGGCGAGTGGCTCGGTTGACCCTACCCGGGCCTGGTTGTACGCGGCGACCAATTGGGCGCCGCCGTCGCGGGCGCGCATCCGCAATCTGCTCTGGGTGTGGGCTGCGGCGTTCGCCAGCCACCCGCGCGCGGACGCTGGCAGTTCACTGCGCCAACACGAGATGTTCAGGACCGCGATCGGCTCCTTGCTCACCACGTCGCGCACCGCGACGGCCACGCAAGTCCAGTCGTGAAAGGCCTGGCACCAGTGTTCTTCACGCCGGATCACCACGGGGTTCTGCGTTTCGAGCGCAGTGCCCATCCCGTTCGTGCCCACCGCGCGCTCCGACCAGCAGAACCACGGCGCGAGGCCGGCCCCGGCGGCGATGGAACAGGTGGCCTTGTCGCCCCACTCGGCCAGGATCCTGCCGGTGGCGTCGGCGACTGTCACGATGCCACCGAAGTTGGCCACCTCGTGAACCATGGCGGCAGCGAGAAAACCGAGCTCCGCGAAGACGACGTCGTGTTCGAGCGGATGGGCGACCTCCGCGACCGCCGCAGGCGCTTCGGACAGGTACGGGTCGACGTGGTACTGATCACGGCATCGATGCCAGGAGATCGCCACTTCGGGCCGTACGCCGCGGATGTCGTTCTCGCCCTGCACGAAGCGTTCCCACGCGCCGTACACCGCGGCCTCGTTCGCGTTGCGCGATACCGACTCGAGTCGCTGGACACCTGACATTGGAGACCGCCCTTGGTCTGCTCGACGATACCCCTGGCGCCCGAGTGTGGGTACTCCGCGGTTGCCTCCACCGACCACTCGCCGTAATAGTGATGATTGCCACATATGTACACGGCTGCAAGGGTTTTCGGCAAGGCGGGTAGGACCATTCCTACCCGGACGGAGAGCCAGAAGGTTCCGTCCGAACTTTGCCGTCGGCGACGCTAGCCAACCGGGTCGGCGACGTCCTCTGCTGCTCTAAGCACGCGGAGGACGTTCTCGCCGGCGAGCTTGGCCAGGTCGGCACCGGACCAGCCCCGGTCGGCGAGAGCGGCGAACAGCCGCGGATACCCCGACACGTCCTCCAGGCCCTCGGGCATGGCCTCCGCCCCCATGTAGTCACCCCCGATGCCGACATGGTCGACGCCGGCGACCTCACGCACGTGCTCGATGTGCGCCACGACCTGGGCCAACGTGGCGACCGGCGGTGGCGACTGCTCGGCCAGCCCCGTCATCAACTCGTCGTACGCCAGATCGCTCTTCTGGATCCCACGGCGTCGAGCCTCGGCCTTTGCCTCCGCGTGCCACCGGGCTACCGAGGCTGAGATGAACGCGGGCAGGAACGTCACCATGCACACACCGTCGTTCTCCGCCAATGCCGCCAACACATCGTCGGGCACGTTGCGCGGGTGGTCGCAGATTGCACGGGCGGACGAATGGCTGAAGATCGCCGGCGCGGCGGTCACGCGCAGCGCGTGCAGCATGACGTCGGCAGACACGTGCGAGAGATCGACGAGCATGCCGAGCCGGTTCATCTCGCGTACGACGTCCTCACCGAACTCCGACAATCCGTGCAGCACCGGGAAGTCGGTCGCCGAGTCGGCCCAGGACACATTCTTATTGTGGGTCAGCGTCAGGTAGCGCACGCCCAAGGCACGCATCATGCGCAGGACCGCTAGTGATCCGTCGATGCAGTGGCCGCCCTCCATCCCCAACAGCGATGCGATCCGGTCGCCGGACGCCTCGACCTCGTCGGCAGTCGTCGCCAGCACCAGCCGGTCGGGGTAGCGGGCCACAAGGCGCCGTACGAAGTCAATCTGTTCCAGCGTGGCGGTCACTGCCGCGGGACCGACGAAGAGCTCCGGGGACACGTAGACCGACCAGAACTGCCCGGCCACGCCGCCTGCGTCCAGTCGCTTCAGGTCGGTGTGCAGATCCGGCACCACCGAGGTCAGGTCGACGGCGTCCAGGTCGGCGTCGTACTGCTGGCGCATCGCCCAGGCGAGATCGTTGTGACCGTCGATCAGCATCATTGTGTCTCCTCCGATCGTTTCGGCTTGTTCGACCGCGGATGTCTCACAACGAGCACAGTGAGCCCACACGTTTCATTTCGGCTACTCCCTTCGACCAGATGCGGGGTAAGCCACCGACCGCCTTGTCGACATAGAGCAGGTGGTCGATCCGCTGGTGGCCAGGCTTCATCACGACCTCGCGGACTGCAATGCCAGGGCCGGCGAAGAGGCAAGGGTCTACGGAACACCAGCGTCAGCCTCATGCGCATATCGGGCGCCCGGTGCACATAGTGGCGGGCTGGCGCGGCCATGCCCGGCTGTGCGTGGGACGAAGCTTGCGGTAGGGCCGCTTCGTGGCCTGCTCCGCCGTGCTCACGGTACGCGCTGATCCAGCGCCGCACGGTGCGCGCGTTGGGGAGACGCCCCTGAGCGTCTCGCACGCGCTTTTCGTAGGCGGCGACATCAAAGGGAACGCGCTCGGACATACAACTCACTTTGACACTGCGGCGCCCCGAACGGCCTCACACGCCGGCGCGCGACTGAGTACTGCATGCTCAAAGCCTTCGTTCGGCCAGACCAATTGAAACAATCGAAACAGGCAGTTGAGGATGATGTGCGGGGCCGCCGCATGGTCACCAGATACGTTGCACGCCCGTTTATTTAGCGACAATGTCGCTCGTTGGCGGACACTTACCGAAGTGGTCTGTGGCAGTGCCGCCCTACTCCAGGCCGAGGGCAGAGCGTAGGCGCATCTAGACCTCTGGCCGCTGGTACCATCGGCGCTCGACGGCTTCCCCGCTGACGTGCTGGCCGAATTCCGACTCTATTCGCTGGTGAACCATGCCCTGATGTGGTTGGTCATCGGCGTAACGTGGGCCTGCCTCGCAGCTTTGCCTGGGGTGTCGGCAAAGCGGGCTCTCGAGACACCCCGTTACTGAGCGTTGGTGAGAGGCCGGCAGTAGCCGGGAGCCTGCTTTTGTGGCGCGTCAACCTATGCTGACGCCGCCGGAACGGCAAGTGACCGACATCGGTAAGTGGGACTTCTTCCTGATGGCTGGATCGGCGCGACCTCGGCGTGCCTGCGGCGGTGTGGCCGCTCGTTCAAGCAGAAGCTCAGCCGAGCGGTAAGGCTGCCGTTCGGTACGGCCGCCATTGTCCTTCCGGTTGAGCCAGGCGGTCAGCGATCACCCGCAGCGCCTGCAGATTGTGGCCGTAACCGAGATGACTGCTGCTGACTTCCACATTCTCGGTCTCGGGAGCGGGTCGGCTGAGGCAGCATTGCCACGCCACGATGCCGTCGGACTTGCTGTAGACACAGGTGGTGGGAACCTGAAGAGGTCCCTGCCGCGCGATGCGTGCCGCCTCGGATACGACGTCACGCGCCTGTGAATTCCGGTTCAGCAGCCGCCACATTCGCCAGGCGTGGGTTGCTTGCTGGTTTCCCCGGATGGGCGAACCAAGTGTGATCACCATCCGGATGTCATCCGGTTGGCGTCGGGCCAACTCCCGGGCGAAAATGCCGCCGGCGCTCCAGCCGATGCAACTTACTTTGCGGCCGTCGTTACGCGACCGAATGTCGTTCAACCGGGCGGGCAACTGCTGGATCACGTTTGGGCGCACTCCGAGGTTGTAACCGAGCCGCCAGTCATATGCGCGATATCCGAGCCTGCGCAGAACCTGACGCAGAAACTGCGTCGACGGCGCGCCGGCGAGGAATCCGGGCAACACCAGGACGGGATGCCCGTCGCCCTGGGGCCAGCGCGATAGCGTCCTCAATGCACGGCGGGCCGCGACGTATTCGCCGGCGGTGCGCCACTCGCGGGCCAGCAACCAGTAATCGGGTGGCATCGCCGCGTCGGCGTCGGGCAGTTCACCACCCTCGTAGCGCGCCGAATTTTCTGCACTCATCGGACGGATGTACCCCCTTCCGACCAGTTTGCCGCAGAAGTCGGTCAAGTTGACCGCGCCGATTCGAATCTGCTCAGCGCGTTACGCGATAACGGAGGTGCGCAACGCCGGGGGCGTGCAGCACGCGGACGAGATCCAGCTTCGGGATGCCGGGCTGGAAGCCGTCGAACAACCGTTCACCTGACCCGAGGATCACCGGCGCCACTTGCAGGTCGATCTCGTCGACAAGGCCGGCCTGGATCGCCTGGCGGGCGCACGAGGCGCCCCCGGCGATCGAGATGTCCCTTCCGCCGGCAGCGGCCTCAGCCTGTGCGTAGGCGGATTCGATTCCGTCGGTCACGAAATGGAACGTCGTCCCACCCTTCATTTCAATGGGGTCGCGCCGATGATGGGTGAGGACAAAGACAGGGCAGTGGTATGGCGGGGTGTCGCCCCACCAGCCCCTCCAATCCGACTCGGCCCATTCACCGCGAATTGGCCCGAACATGTTGCGCCCCATAATGGTTGCGCCCATGCCCTCCAGCATGTCGGACATCACCTGTTGGTTGACTGGATGGTCCTTGTTCGGGCCGATGTGCCAGTCGTGAACCGCAAGTCCGCCCACCCCTAGGGGATTCTCTTCGCTCTGATCGGGCCCGGCGACGTAGCCGTCGGCCGAGATCGACATCGAGAGGTTGGTTCGCGCCATGGCAAGGTCCGTTCCGTCGGTTCGTTCAGTTGTCCGTGCCCTCAAGAAGACTGCTGCGTCGCCAGAAACTCATCGGCACCTCGCCGAACGGCCGGCCGCGGTCACCACCGAGCGTATCGCCGGCAGAAGGAGTGGCTTGACACCGAGTTGTCGTCCCGTGGAGCTGCGCCGGACTCCGCTTTTGTGGCGCGTCAACACATGCTGACGCCGCCAGTACGGCACTTGGTCCGGCGACGAGCTCAGGATGCTGGCGAGTTGCCTGCTTCCCAAGTCTCAGCTGAGTCTGGGCCACAAATCCAGCACCATGGTGATGTGCCGCTCTCCGAGACGACGCTGCTCATGGTGGCCGGTGATCTGGTCTACGCCCGGGGCGAAGACTACGTTCGTTATGTCCGAGGGCTCCGCACGACCGACTCCAAGGCCTACGCATCGATCCAGGCCAAGCAGGTCTACACCGTGGAGCTCGACTGGTCCGGTCCGCTACCCGACGGGTCCTGTACCTGCCCGCACAATGCCGACGGCAACTTCTGCAAGCACCTGGTCGCGACAGGACTCGCCGCAATCGACACCGGACGGGTCGCGGTCGATGACACAGCCAGTAGGACGGCCGAGGGTGCGCTACACGCGGCGGTGCAGGCGATGGACGTCGAGGAGCTGCGGGACATGGTCATGACACTTGCGCAGCGCGATGACGGAGTGCGCCGCATGCTGGAGATTCGCGCCACGACAGCATCAGGTGACGATACGCACGCCAAGGCCGAGCTGGAGGCCTACGTGCGAAACACGTTGGCGTTCCGCGGCTTTATTGACTACCGACGTTCCTTCGAAGTCGCCGAAGCGGCCAGTGAAATGCTCGACGAACTCGAGAACCACCTGAACACGGGGGCCGCCGAACTCGTGCGGCCGGCGCTGCTGCGCGCCGTGACACGGTTGCGCAAAATGATCGAGCACGTTGACGACTCCTCGGGCTCGATCGGTGATCAGTGCCAGCGTGCCGCCGACCTCTACGCGCGGGCCTGCTGTCTGGGTAAGCCCGACCCGGTCAAACTCGCGACGTGGCTGGTGAAATTCCGGGCGGACTCGCCAGGTTGGCCGAACGTTGTCTTGGCGGACTTCGTGGACGCGTTCGACGAGCAGGCACTCGGGACCTACCGCCGGGCGGTGGCGGCGCTGGACCGGAAGCTCGAAGGTCAGGATCACTGGAAGCGGTTCGAAGTCGACGCAATGCTGCTGGAGCTCGCCGATCACGACGGCGACGTCGACCGGGCCGTCCGCTTGCTTGCTCAGCGGGAATACCCGGAGTACGGGGCGATCGTCGACCGGTTGCGGGCAGCCGACCGCACCGAGGATGCGGTGGCATGGATGGATCGTGCGGTTGCCGATGGACGGGTCACCAGCCATGGTGGCGGCAACGCGTACTGGCTGAGCCCCGACGACGTCGCCCGGACGTACCGGGAACTGGGCCGCATCGAGGATGCGGTCGCCGTCCTGCGTGCGGACTTCATCCGACAGCCAAGTGTCCAGACTTACTGTGTTCTCCGCGATTTCGCGGCCGGCGTCGACCGTGCCGAGACCGAACGCACCTGGGCCTTCGACCACGCGCGGCAACTGGCATCTGACCGCTTCGCCGCTGGCGCGGTCTTGGTCCAGCTTTGCCTGAGCGAGGGTGATGTCGATGCCGCGTGGCAAGCCGCCGACCGGTACGGCCCCGGCTGGGCGTGGCGGGAACTGGCCAACCGAGGTGCCGAGGCTCGGCCAGTCGCCGCTGCAGATCTGTACCGGCCGCAGCTCGAGAAGGATCTGCGGCAGCCCAACTCCAAGCTCTATCCGGGCATCGCCGAGACACTGGCGACGATGGCCGAACTCTACGAAAGAGGCGGTCGCAGCCCCGATTTCGCGTCGTTCATCGCGCAGATCCGTCAGGACTACGGCAGGCGACCCTCGCTGATGAAGGCGCTGGACGCAAAGGGGCTCTGAACCGCGGGCTTCAACAGGCGGCGATGTCACTGCCCGTGAGTAGCGTCCGCGATATGGGTAACAAACGACGAGCGCGCAGGGTCAAACAGGTCCGATGTGACGAGCGGCGGGTGAACAAGCGCACCGGGGACCGTTCTGCCGATACGACACTCAGGGACGCGATACGCCGTGCCCTGGCGGGTGGGCATCCACTCAGCCTGCTCAGTGTGGCGAGCATGGCGATCCATGTGGCGAAGCCCGAATCGCTGATATCGCTGAACTCCGACGGGTGCGATCCCGCTTTTCTGGATCGGGTCCTTAACGGCTTGATCGGTGTGCGGACTCGGGAGACGACGGCGCTTCTGGCCGTCATCGCCGAATTTCTCGTCGACAATCCCGCGCCACAGCTCCGTTGCCGACGCGAGGTGGCCGAACGAGGCGAGCATCTGCCGCGATGGATCACCGCTCTACCGCGGGTCGACGTCTACCGCGCGGTGCGCAGAACCAATGTGTTCGGTGATGTGGACGAACTCGTGATCGGTATGCGATTTGATGGTGGGCACGAGCTGACCGTCGCGGTCCTGATCGATCACAACATGTGGTCGAGCGTCGCCGATGCAGCTGCGGTACCAGAACCCATCGACGAGGCCCTTGCGCGGGTGGCTGGATCCAGCAGCGACACTGACGTTTTCGAGATGAGGCTGGCCGATGCGCGGGTGTGGATCGAGGATGCGCTCAACAAGCCGACACTTGCACCTGAGACCGACACATGGCCGCTATACAAGGCACTGGTTGGGTGGCTGGTAAATCGGTTACCCGAAGGTGGTGAGCACGGGTCACCGGTCGGGGAGTGGTGTTCGAACGAGGAGCTGTGCGACAGGTTCTTCGCAACCAGCTCCGCAGCGCCGTTCACCGACTCCAGCCATCTGAAGCTGCTGCTCGAGCTCTTCGAGACTGGTACGGGTGACCCATTGCGGTGGAGCGCGGCGCGTATCGAACAGGCGATCGGCGGCACGCCCTACATCGAGGACAGCATTCCGTTGGAGGTCGCGCTAGACGCTCCTGATCTGCTACGCGCGTTCATCCCATACGCTCACGCGCAGAGCGGGATTCGAGACGAACTGACGTCGCGAACGCTCGCGATGGTCGACGCGCTGAGGTCGAGCTACAAACGGGAGCTTCTGAGGGAAGCCAAGTACTGGGGTCTCGACGATGCGGTCTAGCGGTGGAGCGCTCTGACGATGGCGTCGAACACGCTGCTGCGTGTCTCATCGATTGGCGCAGCCAATCAGGCTGTCTCTCTTGGCAGATGACGGCAGCCGCATCCCGGTTCGGATTGGCGCGGCCGAGATTTGTCGTACCCGGCTGCGATGATGACGTTATGTCCTCGACCGCATCGCCGCCCACCGCCGTGGCGAGCCCTGCCGAGCGTCTTGAGGTGTTGTTTGAGGAGTTGGCGGAGTTGGCCGGTCAGCGCAACGCGATTGATGGGCGCATCGTGGAGATCGTCGCCGAGGTGGATCACGACGAGTTGTGCGGGGCCACGGGGGCGCGGTCGGTGGCGGGGTTGGTGGCCTGGAAGCTTGGCTTGTCAACTGGGAACGCCGCCACGATCGCCACCGTGGCGCGCCGGCTGGAGGAGTTTCCCCGCTGTGCGCAGGGCATGCGGGAGGGCCGACTGTCGCTGGATCAGGTCGGTGTCATCGCGGCGCGGGCGGGCGATGGATCCGATGAGCACTACGCGGAGTTGGCGCGCTGCGCAACGGTCAACCAGCTGCGCACCGCGGTCAAGCTGGAACCGCGACCCGAACCCGATCCTCGGCCTGAACCGCAGCCCTCGATCACCAAAACCTCCGACGAGGAGTTCACCTGTTGGCGGATCAAACTTCCGCACCTGGACGCGGCGAAGTTCGACGCGGCACTGGCGTCACATCGTGATGCTCTGATCGCCGAGTGGAAACTCGATCGCGAGAGCCGCGGGCCGGCACCAGATTTCGCGCCGCCGTTTCCGGGCTCTGTCGAGGCGTTCATGCGCCTGGTGGAGGCCGGGTGGGACGCCGAGGTGGCCCGTCGGCCGCACGGGCATCACACCACTGTGGTGGTGCACGTCGACGTTGAGCAGCGGGCCGCGGCGCTGCATCTGGGTCCGCTGCTCTCGGAGGCCGAGCGCCGATACCTGACCTGTGATGCCACCTGTGAAGTGTGGTTCGAACGTAACGGCGAGGTCATCGGCGCCGGGCGAGCGACCCGGCTGATCAACCGGCGGCTTCGCCGCGCGCTGGAGCACCGCCATCCCACGTGTGCGGTGCCCGGTTGTGGGGCCACCCGCGGTCTGCACGCCCACCACATC
>JAJKIB010000295.1 GCA_021154745.1 Mycobacterium sp. | reverse complement strand
GTGACTATATCTGCGCGCCGGGACCGGTTGCGCCAACGGCTGGTCGATGCCGAACTGGACGCGATGCTGGTATCCGACCTGGTCAACGTGCGTTATCTGTCCGGCTTCACAGGTTCGAATGCGGCGCTGCTTGTCCGCGTCGACAGCGAAACGCCGGTGCTGGCCACCGACGGGCGCTATCGTACCCAGGCCGCGCAGCAGGCGCCGGACGTCGAGATCGTCGTCGAGCGGGCCTGCGGGCCGCATTTGGCGGGGCGTGCCGCCGAAGACGGCGCCCGCCGGGTCGGGTTTGAAAGCCACGTCGTGACCGTCGACGGGTTCGCCGCCCTTCGCAAGGCCGCCGGTGACGCCGTCGAGCTGGTGCGGGCAGCGGGGACGGTGGAGGCGCTGCGCGAGGTCAAGGATGCAGGCGAGGTCGCGCTGCTGCGGCTGGCGTGCGAAGCGGCCGACGCCGCGCTGACGGACCTCGTCGGGCGCGGCGGGCTGCGCGCGGGCCGGACGGAAAAAGAGGTGGGCCGCGAACTCGAGTCGCTGATGCTCGACCACGGCGCCGACGGCGTTTCGTTCGAAACCATCGTGGCGGCGGGTCCAAACTCGGCCATCCCGCACCATCGGCCGACCGACGCGGTGCTGGCGGAGGGCGACTTCGTCAAGATCGACTTCGGCGCACTGGTCTGCGGCTACCACTCCGACATGACCCGCACCTTTGTGCTGGCGCCGGCTGCGCAGTGGCAGCTCGACATCTACGCGCTGGTTGCGGCGGCGCAACAAACGGGCCGTGATGCGCTCGCGCCGGGCGTCACGCTCAAGGACGTGGATGCTGCGTCGCGGCAGGTCATCGCCGAAGCCGGCTACGCCGACAACTTCGGCCACGGGCTCGGCCACGGTGTCGGCCTGGAGATCCACGAAGCGCCGGGAATCAGCGCGTCGGCCGCCGGTACACTGCTTGCTGGCTCTGCGGTCACCGTTGAGCCAGGTGTGTATCTGCCCGACCATGGCGGCGTCCGAATCGAGGACACGCTGGTCGTGTGCAGTGACCCCCTTAAGGGCCCCGAATTACTCACCCGGTTCCCCAAAGAACTGGCCATCCTCTAGGAGAACGACCGAACGTGGCATCGACCGCCGACTTCAAGAATGGGCTCGTCCTGCAGATCGACGGCCAGCTGTGGCAGATCATCGAGTTCCAGCACGTCAAGCCCGGCAAGGGACCGGCCTTCGTGCGGACCAAGCTGAAGAACGTCCTGTCCGGCAAGGTCGTCGACAAGACCTACAACGCCGGGGTGAAGGTCGAGACCGCCACCGTCGACCGGCGCGACGCGACCTACCTCTACCACGACGGGTCGGACTTCGTGTTCATGGACTCCCAGGACTACGAGCAGCACCCGCTGTCCGAGTCGCTGGTCGGTGACGCCGCCAAATTCCTGCTGGAGAGCATGCCGGTGCAGATCGCGTTCCACGACGGCAACCCGCTGTACCTCGAGCTGCCGGTGACCGTCGAACTCGAGGTCACCCACACCGAGCCGGGTCTGCAGGGCGACCGGTCCAGTGCGGGCACCAAGCCGGCCACCGTCGAGACTGGTGCCGAGATCCAGGTGCCGCTGTTCATCAACACAGGCGACAAGCTGAAGGTCGACTCGCGCGACGGTAGCTATCTGGGCCGGGTGAATGCCTGATCGTCGAGGCGATCGCGGCCGCCATCAGGCCCGCAAACGCGCCGTCGACCTGCTGTTCGAGGCCGAGGCGCGCGGGATCACTGCTGCCGAAGTTGCCGAAGCGCGAAATGCCTTGGCGGAGAAGGACTCCGACGTCTCGTCGCTCAACCCGTACACGGTGACGGTGGCGCGCGGGGTGACTGAGAACGCCGCGCACGTCGACGACCTCATCTCATCCCACCTCCAGGGCTGGACGCTGGACAGGCTGCCCGCCGTCGACAGGGCGATTCTGCGGGTGGCGGTGTGGGAGCTGCTGCACGCCGACGACGTCCCCGAACCTGTCGCCGTCGACGAAGCCGTCGAACTGGCCAAACGGTTGTCCACCGATGACTCACCGGGTTTCGTCAATTGTGTACTGGGTCAGGTGATGCTGGTGACACCACAGATACGGGCGGCCGCAGCGGCGATGCGGGGTGGCCCAGAAGGGTAGAGGCAGGACGGAGATGGGCACACCGCAGGACTGGGCACCGTATTCCAGCGTCGATGACGCGGCCAAGGTCTACTTACGCGATCCCGATGTTGCGCTGGACCAACTGCGTTCGGTCGTCGACCTGCCAACCATCAAGTCGTTCATCATGTCTCGCGGAGTCACGGAGGAATCGTGGGGTGAGGCGCTGTGGCAGGAGGTGGTGCTCACCGACGGCCGCCGGCTGATCATGTGGCGAGCAGACGACGAGATGTCCACGGCGGGAGAGCGGGAGCGCCGCGTGCTCAACGCGTCGGTACGCACGATCCTGCTGTCCACCATCACGGACCACGTGCTCACCACCGAATACGAGGTGCTCGGCGACGACACCCGTCGGCTGTCCGAGGTGCGGCTGCGGATGTACACCCAGCTGATCACCCGTTCACGGCAGAAGTCGGCCACCGAAACCGACATCTACTGTGAGTCGTTCCGCTACGTGAAGTCCGTCGACAACGGCGGCCTGGCCCAGATGCAACGCCTACTGCAGTTCGGCCGGGTGTTGTCGCGGTGCATCGAATAGTCCGCCTCGCGGTATGCGTCCTGGCGGCGGCGTGTTCGACGTCCGATCCCGCGCCGGCTCCGTCGACACCCGCTGCGCCGCAGCCGCAGTCGGAGGTGACGACGACCGCGCTGACGGTATCGGCGGTCAACCCGCCGATACGGTTGATCGGTACCGACGGCAGGACCTACCTCGAGTACGACCTGATCGTTCAGAGCATGTTCAACGCGCCGATCACACTGACCTCGATCGAGGTTCTCGCACCTGACGGCGCATCGCTGCTGAAGCTCGACGGCGAGGACGTCGCCAAGGTCACCACGCCGGCGTTCAGCGGGCCACCGACCGCGGTGCTGCCGCCCAGCGGAGCGCTGGGCACAGTGATCGACGTCGTGGTGCCGGCGGACGGCGTACCTGAGCGCCTCAACCACCGAATCAGCTATCGGCCAGGCACATCCGAGCTTGGGTCGATCATCGGAACACGCGACATCGTCGGCCCGGAGCTCGACGTCGACCCGCGCCGGCCGACCAACATCTCGTCGCCGCTGAAGGGGCCGGCGTGGCTGAACGCCAACTCCTGCTGCGTGCCTGAGGCGCCGCACCGGAGCGCGCGAATCGCGGTGGACGGCAGCAGCATCAAGAAGTTCGAGGAGTTCGCCGTCGACTGGGTGCAGCTGCGTGACGGCAAGTTGTTCGACGGTGACGGCAGCCGGAACGAGCAGTGGTACGGCTTCGGCGCCGACGTGGTCGCAGTGGCTGACGGTTCCGTCGCCGCGGTGTTCGACGGGATGCCCGAGCAGACACCGAACGCCCCGGTGACCGGGCTGCGCGGACCGCGGGACTACAGCGGAAACCATGTGTCCCTTCAGATCTCATCCGGCGTGTGGGCCGTGTACGCGCATCTGCAGCCAAGCAGCATCACGGTGAAGACCGGCGACGAGGTGAAGAAGGGCCAAGTAATCGGCAAGCTCGGTAACTCAGGAAACTCCAGCGGCCCACACCTTCACTTCCAGCTGTCCGACGGGCCGGAGGTCACCACCTCGAACAGCCTGCCGTTCGCACTCGATTCGTACTGGCTCGCAGGCGCGGTGGACCCTGCGCAGTTCGGCGACGCCACCGACGCGAAGGGTGTGCCGCCGCCGGTGCGGGTGATGGGCCCGGGCCGCCAGCAATCCGACACGTTTCCGCTGGCATACAGCGTGACGAATCTGGGCTTGTAACGCCTCTCCGCGAGCGTGCGTGTCTGTACGCCGACACGCCGTAATTTGCGTGCATTTCACGCACGCTCGCGGGCGCTGTCTGTGCACAGTCCGCCGTTAATGCACAGATGATCGATCAGGGGCTACCGCATCGATCGCGTGGCTTCGATGATCTCGCCATGAATCATGAGATCGAGCTGCTGTTCGATAAGCAAGGCGGCGTGGCCACAAGCGGCCAGATCCTGGCGCGCTTGTCCCGGCGTCGCTTCGGGGCCGCAATAAATTGCGGTGTCCTGGAAAGGATGTGGCAGGGCATCTACTGCCGTGGCGAGCCGACGGACGAGCTGCGTCTGCGTGGACTTGATCTATCGAGCGGACGCACCGTACCGGTCTGCCTCGGAACCGCGGCCGCGATGTATGGCTTCGACACCGAGGACACAGTCGACCTGCATGTGCTGAATCCGCCCGGTGGCCAGATTCGACGCGCTGACGGCCTGGTTGTGCATCGCCGCGATGACATTCCGCTCGTGATGGTCAACGAGCGGCCCGTCACGCCGCCGGCTTGGACGGCAGTCGAGGTCGCTCGCGAACTTCGGCGTCCGCGCGCATTGGCGACATTGGACGCGGCGCTGCGTAGCGAAACCTGCAGCCGCGGAGAGCTATGGCGGTCGGCTGTTGAACAGGCCGGTCGGCGCGGCATCGTCGGGGTGCGCGAATTGATCCCGATAGCCGACGCGCTGGCGGAATCTCCGATGGAAAGTGAAGCGCGCCTGGCGATGATCGACGGCGGCTTGCCGATCCCGACGCTGCAGCACGAAATCATCGACGGCAACCGTGAGCTCAGGCGCGTCGACTTCGCCTGGCCGGAGCAGCGGGTGGCCGTGGAGTATGACGGTGTCGATTGGCACAGCGATCCCGATGCCATGAAGCGGGACCGGAGACGACGTGCGGCACTCGAGGCTGTCGGGTGGGTCATCATTTCGATCGTGTTCGAGGACGTCCGCTACCGGGCATGGGAGTTCGTCGCTCGCATTGATGCGCAGTTGCGTCACGCTCGCGCGGCGTGAGGGTGCGAGAAATGCTCACGTTTTGCGGCGTGTCGACGTGCAGACGCGCACGCTCGGCGTAGTTGAGCTCGACAGTTTCGCTCAGCGCGATTGTAAATTCTTCGCCGGACCCGGCTGGCGCAATAGCGGCGCCGTCGCGTCCTTTCACCTGGTAGGCGCGGATCCCCGGTGGCGGAATCCGTTAACATGCGCCGACGTAGATTTCACGGTGCTGGGGGTCATCCGCGCGGCTCCTAGCGTGTGTTCCGTGTCGTCAGCCGAACCGACGCCGATCCGGCGGCCCCGCGCCGACCGTGCGCGTCAGGTCGCCGACGTGCTGAGGCATCAGATTCACGCCGGCGCGTACGACGACGGGCTGCCCGCCGAGCAGGCGCTTGCCGCGGAATTCTTCGTCTCCCGCAACACCATTCGCGAAGCCCTTGCCGTGCTCAAGAACGAGGGGTTGATCGACCGCGGACGAAAGGTCGGTACCCACGTCGCGGTCCGCAAATACGATCACGGTCTCGACGCCCTGGTCGGCCTGAAGGAGACGTTCAAGGGCTACGGCGAGGTCCGGAACGAAGTCAGGGCGGTGCTGCGTCTGGCCGCGCCGCCTGCCGTCGCACGTCGGCTCGGGGTCGTACCGGGCGAAGAGGTGGTCTTCATCGAGCGGCTGCGTTATCTCGGCGAGCTGCCGCTCAGTTTGGACCTGACGTACCTCGCACCCGATATCGGCGCGGAGGTGTTGCGGCACTCCCTGGAAACCAACGACGTGTTCGCGCTTATCGAGCGGGTCAGCGGGCAGCGGCTCGGGTCGGCGACGCTTGCGCTGGAGGCGGTTTCGGCCGATCCGCATTCGGCGGCGACGTTGCAGCTGCCCGACGGCGCGGCGCTGCTGATGCTGGAGCGTCTCACCAGCCTCGACGACGGCAGGCCCGTCGACCTCGAATACATCCGGATGCGTGGTGACCGAATCACCATGCGCGGCAGTCTGATCAGGAGTGAACCATGACGCTGGTGAACCAACGAACCGATGTGCCGGTGACGATCGACGAGTCCCTGTGCATCGAGGGCTGCACGCTGTGCGTCGACATCTGCCCGCTCGACTCGCTGGCGATCAACCCGGACAACGGCAAGGCCTACATGCACGTCGACGAGTGTTGGTATTGCGGGCCTTGCGCCGCCCGCTGTCCCACTGGCGCCGTCATCGTCAACATGCCCTATCTGATTCGCTGAGGACCCCACGTGAAGAAACGTCTGATCCGGTTCGCTGCCCTGGCCGCCGTGCTCACCATCGCGGCCTCCGGTTGCTCGCTGGACTCCGCGACCCAATCGTCGGGCAATGTCGTCAACGTCGTAATCGGCTACCAGTCGAAGACCATCAACACCGTCACTGCGGGAACTCTGCTGCGCGCCCAGGGGTACCTTGAGCACCGGTTGGCCGACATCACCACCCGCACCGGCACCAAGTACAACGTGACCTGGCAGGACTACGACACCGGCGCGCCGATCACCGCGCAGATGGTCGCAGAGAAGATC
>JAJKIB010000294.1 GCA_021154745.1 Mycobacterium sp. | reverse complement strand
GCGTCATGACGACGTAGGTGAAGAAGGACGGGGCGGTCTCCAGGGCGTGGGTGTAGCGGTGCACACCCATCTCGGAGAGCCGCTGGACCTGCTCTTGGGTCAGCATGCCCAGCGAGCATGCGATCTGGATGTCGACCTCGTTGCGGATCGCCTCGATGCCCGCGGCCACCTGAGCCAACAGCCGCTCGTCGGGTCCTCGCACGGCGGCGACGATGCAGAATTCCGTCGCACCGGTCTTGGCGGTCTGCTTGGCGGCCTCGACCAGGCTCGGGACGTCCAACCACGCGCTGCGCACGGGCGACGCGAAAAGCCCTGACTGAGAACAGAAGTGGCAATCCTCGGGGCAGCCGCCGGTCTTGAGGCTGATGATGCCCTCGACCTCGACGTCCGGTCCGCACCAGGCCATGCGCACCTCGTGCGCCAGCGCCAGCAGCTCGTCGAGCCGGTCGTCGGACAACTGCAGCACCCGCAGCGTCTGGTCCTGGTTCAGGCCCTCGCCGCGTTCCAGTACCTGCTCGCGAGCCTCCGCCAGAATGTCGCTCACCCGTCGCCCTCCATCGCCTCTTGAACACGTCGGCCGAGCCGACAATTGAACGGTGTTCAGGTTAGGCTACCGGTGTGCAGCTCCACAAACGCAACGTGGTCGACGCGGCGACAACGCTGCTCGACTCCTATGGGATTGCCGATCTGACGATGCGGCGGCTGGCACGCGAGCTCAACATCTCCCCCGGCGCGCTGTACTGGCATTTCGCCAACAAGCAGCAGCTCCTTGGCGCCGTCGCCGACCGGATCCTGGAATCGATCGACGATGTGCACGGCGACTGGCGTGACCGCGTCGCGGGAATTTGCGGGCGGTTGCGCGAGGCGCTGCTGTCGCACACCGACGGTGCCGAGTTGGTGTCGGCGAGCTTCGCGGCCGGCCAGTCGGAAAAGATGGCGCGGATTCTCGCGCAACTGGCCGAGGCGACCGCCGATGCCGGGGTGGAACCCGGGCATGCCGAACTGGCCGCCCGCACGGTCGTGTACTACGTGCTGGGGTTCACCGCCGACGAGCAGTCACGGCTCCAGTGGGACGCCGCTGGTGCGGACCTGCCGGACGAACAGTCCGTGCTCTCGGAGGACCCGAGCGCCCGGTTCGCGTTCGGGCTTCGATTGCTCGTCGACGGCATCGCCGCCCACCGCCACGCCGAAAGTCACGTTTCGCAGACAAAGTCCGAGTAGCGGCCTGCAAAACGTACCTCTCGGCGAAGTGCCCTCACGGCACGTCGGCGAGGCGCTGGGCCTCAGTGCGAATAATCGCAATCCGGTCCATGAGTTAAGGATCTCAGTGTCGGACCGCCCGACTAATATCCGGGACATGATCACGGTAGACGATGTACGACGCATCACCGCGTCCCTGCCAAGGTCCTACGAGGTGGTCGTACGCGATCAGATCAAGTTCCGGGTCGGGCAGATCGTCTTCGTTGCCTTTTCGCGCGACGAGACGGTGATGGGCGTCGGCTTCCCGAAAGAGGAACGCGCGGCGATGGTAGCCGCCGAGCCCGACAAGTTCATGCTGCCGCGCGAATCAGACATGAGATACAACTGGATTCACGTCCGGCTCGACGCGATCGACCTTGATGAACTGCGCGAGCTGGTGATCGATGGTTGGCGCATGTGCGTACCGAAAAAGGTTGCGGCACTGGTCAATTGATCGGGTACTCGCGCTTGGAGTTTCCGTCCCAGCGGCGCAGCCCGGCGATGCTCCCGGCGATCTCGGACGGCTTGCCCGCAATCCGCAGCGCACGACCCAGCCGCCCCGGCGCAACGCGTCGGGCGAGCGTGACATGCGCAGTCCAGTGGCCGGGCAAAGAATTCGCCATCGGACCGGGCTGCAGATGCGGCAGGCAGAGTCGATGGACGTCCCCGTGCACTGCAAGCAACTCAGCCGTCGGCACGATCAGTCGCGTCAGAATTACCTGGCTCCTACCGAACAGCAACGGCGCACCGACCACACACGGCAACGGGAACCGGTCAACCAGCCTCCTGAGCAGCCCGTCGACATCGGGATCAATCCGCTCGGCAACCGTCACCGTCGCGTGCGGCCTACTGGCCGGCGCCTGACTCGGAATTCCTGCCTCGCGCAATCCATCCCAGATCTGCCGGACCGCGGCCTCGGTGTCCGGGTCGAAGACCAGCTCGACGGAGTGCACCATCAGCCGACCAGGCTCGTGACCCACTGCGCATCGAACGCGGCCGCGCTCACCGACTCGAACTCGGCGGCGCTCATCTCTCCCGCACCAGCCGGCAACACCGCACGGACTGCGGCCATCCGGCCCAGCGCGTCGCGATTGCCTACCTCGGCCACACTCGGTTCGCGCGGCCAGGCGCCGATCACCAGTCCGGCACATGGAATCCGATGGGCGGCAAGCGCTTCCAGCGTTAATGCGGTGTGGTTCAGTGTGCCCAGCCCCGGCGAGACGACGACCAACGCCGGCGCCCCCAGGTCGCACGCGAGATCACGAAGCGTCACCCCGTCGGCACCCAACTCGACGAGCAGCCCGCCCGCACCCTCGACCAGGGTCAGCTTCGCGTCGACCGACGCGACCGACCCCACCAACTCGTCACGCGTCGGCAGCGCCATCCCGGCGCGTTGGGCTGCCGCCGCGGGCGCCAGCGGTTCGGGATAGCGCCACGAGCCATACAACGCATTCACTCCGGACAGCCGCGCCACATCGGCGAGGTCGTCGTCGCGGGGGCTGCCGGTCTGCACGGGTTTGCACACCGCCACGTCGACACCGGCCAGCCGCGCATGACAGGCGAGCGTCGCGGTAGCCACCGTCTTGCCCACGCCGGTGTCGGTGCCGGTGACGACCAGAACGCTCACGGCCGTGGCGTGAGCACTTCGGTGAGAACGTCTCGGGCCAAGGCCATTTCGTCGTCCGACAACGATGCCCGTGCCGTCAGCCGCAGTCGCGACGTGCCAGCCGGGACCGTCGGCGGACGGAAGCAGCCGACCCGCACACCGCGGTCCAGGCACGCCACCGCCGCGCCGAAAGCCACCTCCGGCTCCCCGAGGATGACCGACACCACCGCGGAGTCGGGCCGCTCCGCGACGGCGCACATCTCGGCGAGCGCCGACGCGTGATCCAGCACGGCCTGGGCGCGCCACGGCTCGTCGATCAACACGTTCAACGCGGCCCATGCGGCGCCGACCGCAGCTGGCGCCAGCCCGGTGTCGAAGATGAAGGGTCGCGCAGCGTCGATCAGATGCGCGCGCACCGCCGCGGGCCCGAGCACCACACCACCCTGGCTGCCCAACGCCTTGGACAGTGTCGTCGTCATCACCACGTCGGGCGCACCGGCAAGGCCGGCCTCGTGCAGCAACCCGCGTCCGCCGCTGCCACGCACGCCGAGACCGTGCGCCTCGTCGACGATCAGCAGTGCACCGTGCCGCCGGCACACGTCATGCAGCTGCCGCAGCGGGGCCAGCACCCCGTCGGCGGAGAACACCGAGTCGGTCACCACGACGGCACGCTCCTCGCCACGCGCGGACAACGCCGCCTCGACGGCGGAGACGTCGCGGTGGGGTGTCACGACGACGCGGGAGCGCGACAGCCGGCAGGCGTCCACCAGCGACGCGTGCGTCAGCGCGTCGGAGACCAACAGCGATCCGGCCCCGGTCAGCGACACCACGGCGCCGAGGTTGGCGGTGTAGCCCGACGAGAAGACAAGCGCGGATTCGGCGCCGACAAAATCCGCGAGCGCGGCCTCGAAGCCTTCGTGCAATTCGGTGTTGCCGGTGACCAGCCGCGATCCTGTCGAGCCCGCGCCCCACGTGCGCAGCGCATCGACACCGCCGTCGATCACCTCGGGATGCTGCGACAGGCCAAGGTAGTCGTTGGACGCCAGGTCGAGCTCGGCGCCGACGGGCGGACGGGCGCGCAGGGATCGCCGCAATCCGGCCGCACGCCGCTGCTGCTCGACCTCGTCGAGCCAGGCCAGCGGGGAAAGACCGACGCGCGTCACCCGATGCTCCTCACTACTTGAACGGTGTTCAGGTTAACAAACGCCAGTTGTGTGCGTTTAGGAGCGCTGAGCACAACAAAACGCACACAAATCGCATCTAGGCCAGGGCGCGCGCGACGCCGACCATTGCCGAGGTGATCTGGTCGATCTCGTCAGGTGTGCAGATGTACGGCGGCATGACGTAGATGAGGTTGCGGAACGGGCGCAGCCAGACGCCACGCTCCAGCGCGGCCGGCGTCGCGACCCGCAGGTCGACGGGCTTGTCCATCTCGACCACGCCGATAGCACCGAGCACCCGGACATCGGCCACGCCCGGCATCGCGGCGGCGGGCGCCAACCCCGCGCGCAGCCCACTCTCGATCGCGGAAACCCTTGACCGCCAATCCTGTTCCAACAGCAGCTCCACCGACGCCACTCCAACGGCACACGCCAGCGCGTTGGCCATGAACGTCGGGCCGTGCATCAGGGCGCCGGGCTCGTGCGTGCTGATCGTGTGCGCGATGTCGCGGCTGCACAACGTCGCCGCCAGCGTGATGTAGCCGCCGGTGATCGCCTTGCCGACGCACATGATGTCGGGGCTGACGCCCGTGTGGTGGGCGGCGAACAGCTCTCCGGTACGTCCGAAGCCGGTGGCGATCTCGTCGAAGATCAGCAAGACATCATGACGGTCGCAGATCGCACGCAGGTCGACGAGGTACCGCGGGTCGTGAAACCGCATGCCGCCCGCGCCCTGCACCACCGGTTCGACGATCACGGCCGCCAGCTCGTCGGCGTGCCGGCAGAGCTGTTTTTCGAACACCTCGCTGTAGGCGGGGTCATACGCGGTCGGAACCTGCGGCGCGAACTCCTGATGGGCCAAAACGTCGGTCCACAGTGAGTGCATTCCGCCGTCGGGGTCGCACACGCTCATCGGCGTGAAGGTGTCGCCGTGATACCCGCCGCGCCAGGTCATCAGCCGGTGCTTGTCGCCGCGACCGATGCTGCGCCAGTACTGCAGCGCCATCTTCACCGCGACCTCCACCGCCACCGAGCCGGAGTCGCTGAAGAACACCGTGTCGAGTCCGTCGGGCGTGATCTGCACCAGCAGTTGGGCCAGCCGGGCGGCGGGTTCGTGCGTCAACCCCCCGAACATGACGTGGTTCATCGTCGCCAGCTGGCCGGTGATCGCAGCGTCCAGCACCGGGTGACCGTGGCCGTGGATCGCGGTCCACCACGATGCCATCGCGTCGAGCACCTCGACGGGACGGCCGTCGTCGATCAGCGTCAGCCAGGCGCCCTTCGCGCCGACCGCCACCACCGGAGGCAGCGCTTCGGCACCGATGGTGCTGTAGGGATGCCAGACATGCGTGGCGTCGATCGCACTGATCTCCGCAGGGGTCAACACGAGCCTGATCCTTTGCTCACGGGCTGTGACGGAACGCCCGTGGCATGAGCCACCAGGCGATCTTAGGTAGATTAACCGTCGACCATGATGACCCTCGCCCCTCCCCGGTCGGCGCCCGTCACCGATCCGGCACCCACACCACGCGCCAACATCGGGACTCGAAAGTCGGGTTTCTACCGACACGATCTCGACGGCCTGCGCGGCATCGCGATCGTCCTCGTCGCGATGTTTCACGTGTGGTTTGGCCGCGTTTCCGGCGGCGTCGACGTGTTCTTGGCGCTGTCGGGATTCTTCTTCGGCGGACGTCTATTGCGCACGGCGCTGACACCCGGCGCGTCGCTGTGGCCCATGCCCGAAGTGACCCGACTGGTTCGCCGGTTGCTGCCGGCGCTCGTCGTGGTGCTCGCCGCCTCGGCGGCGCTCACGATCCTGATCCAGCCGGAGACGCGCTGGGAGACGTTTGCTGACCAGAGCTTGGCGAGCCTCGGCTACTTCCAGAACTGGGAACTGGCGGATACCGCATCGGACTACCTTCGCGCCGGTGAGGCCGTCAGTCCGCTGCAGCACATCTGGTCGATGTCGGTCCAGGGACAGTTCTATATCGCCTTTCTGGCACTGATCTTCTCGTTCGCCTATCTGTTGCGTGAGCGTCTCGGTAAGTACATGCGGATTTCTTTCGTGGTCCTGCTGAGCGCGCTGACCGTCGCGTCGTTCGTCTACGCAATATTTGCTCACGAGGCCGATCAGGCGACTGCCTACTACAACAGCTTCGCCCGGGGGTGGGAGCTCCTGCTGGGTGCCTTGCTCGGTGCGGTCGTCCCGTACGTGCGCTGGCCGATGTGGCTGCGCACGACGGCCGCGTTGGTCGCGCTGGCGGCGATCCTGTCGTGCGGCGCGCTGATCGACGGCGTCAAGGAGTTTCCCGGGCCGTGGGCGCTGGTGCCGGTCGGCGCCACCATGTTGTTCATCCTTTCCGCCGCCAACCGGCAGGCCGATCCGAGCACCGCAGGCCGACTGCCCGGCCCAAACCGGTTGCTGGCCACTGCGCCGTTCGTATCGCTCGGGGCGATGGCGTACTCGCTGTACCTCTGGCATTGGCCGCTGCTGATCTTCTGGCTGTCCTACACCGGGCGGTCGCGGGTCAACTTCATCGAGGGCGCGATCGTGCTGCTGGTCTCGGGGCTGTTGGCCTGGTTGACCACGCGCTATGTCGAGAACCCGTTGCGCTACCGTCCTGCGGCCACGCCAAGGCCGACAGTTCCGTTGTGGAGTCGATTGCGTCGTCCGACGATCGTCCTGGGCTCGATCGTCGGGCTGCTGGGTGTGACGTTGACGGCGACGTCGTTCACCTGGCGCGAGCACGTCACCGTGCAGCGCGCGAACGGCAAAGAGCTGGCAGGACTTTCGGCACGTGATTACCCCGGTGCACGAGCATTGTTGAACCACGCCAAAGTGCCCAAGCTGCCGATGCGGCCCACGGTGCTGGAGGTCCAGGACGACCTTCCGGCCACCACCACCGACGGTTGTATCAGCGACTTCGACAACGCCGGCGTGATCAATTGCACGTTTGGGGACAAATCCGCCACCCGCACCATCGCGCTTGCCGGTGGGTCGCACGCCGAGCACTGGATCACGGCGCTGGATTTACGGGGACAGCTGCACCATTTCAAGGTGTTTACTTACCTCAAGATGGCTGTCCGCTGACCACCGAGGAAATGCCACTGGTGATGGGGGACAATCGGCCCTACCCGAACTGCCGGACGTGGAACGACCGGGTAATGTCCAAGCTCATCGCCGACCACCCTGACTACGTGTTCACCACGTCGACCCGGCCGTGGAACACCAAACCTGGCGATGTAATGCCTGGCACGTACATCGGTATCTGGCAGACGTTGTCGGACAACAACATCCCGATCCTCGCCATGCGGGATACCCCGTGGTTCGTGAGGGGTGGGCAGCCGTTCTTCCCGGCCGACTGCCTGGCAGGCGGCGGTGATGCGATCTCCTGCGGGAGCAAGCGTTCCGACGTACTGTCGGCTCACAACACCACACTGGATTTCGTCGGGCAGTTCCCACTGCTGAAGCCGCTCGACATGAGCGATGCGGTGTGCCGCAAGGACTTCTGCCGCGCCGTGGAGGGAAATGTGTTGCTGTACCGCGACGCCCACCACATCTCGACCACCTACATGCGCACCATGACCGCAGAACTCGGACGTCAGATCGGCGCCGCCTCCCGCTGGTGGGCTAACTGATGTCCTCGGCCGAACCGGCGTCGGTACCCACCATCTGGCCGGGGGAAAGCTATCCGCTCGGCGCCACATACGACGGAGCGGGCACAAACTTCTCGCTGTTCTCCGAGTTGGCCGAGCGGGTGGAGTTGTGCCTGATCGCCAAGGACGGCACTGAGGAGCGGGTGAACCTCGACGAGGTCGACGGCTACGTGTGGCACTGCTATCTGCCCACCATCACGCCCGGTCAACGGTACGGCTACCGGATATACGGACCATGGGATCCCGCGGCGGGTCATCGCTGCGATCCGAGCAAGCTGTTACTTGACCCGTACGGCAAGTCGTTCCACGGTGACTTCGACTTCAGCCAGGCGTTGTTCTCTTATGACCTGAACGCCGACGACGTCGCGTCGGGCGGCACCCCGCCGATGATCGACTCGCTGGGTCACACCATGACCAGCGTGGTGATCAACCCCTTCTTCCAGTGGGCATCCGACCGTGCGCCACGCACGCCGTATCACGAGACCATCATCTACGAGGCCCACGTCAAGGGCCTGACGCAAACCCATCCGGGCATTCCGGAGGAACTGCGCGGCACCTACGCCGGGCTGGGGCACCCGGTGATCATCGACCACCTCAAGTCGCTCAATGTGACCGCGATCGAGCTGATGCCGGTGCACCAGTTCCTGCACGACCACCGGCTGCTCGACCTGGGTTTACGAAACTACTGGGGCTACAACACTTTTGGTTTCTTCGCGCCGCACTACCAGTACGCGGCGAACAAGCACGCCGGCGGCGCGGTGGCCGAGTTCAAGACCATGGTCCGGTCGTTTCACGAGGCTGGAATCGAGGTCATTCTCGACGTCGTCTACAACCACACCGCGGAAGGCAACCACCTCGGACCCACGATCAACTTCCGTGGCATCGACAATGCCGCGTACTACCGTCTGCAGGACGGGGACCTGCGGTTCTACAAGGACTTCACCGGTACCGGCAACAGCCTCAACCCGCGGCACCCGCACACCCTGCAGCTGATCATGGACTCGCTGCGGTACTGGGTGCTGGAAATGCACGTCGACGGCTTCCGCTTCGACCTGGCCGCCGCGCTGGCCCGCGAGTTCTACGACGTCGACCGGCTGTCGGCATTCTTCGACCTGGTGCAGCAGGATCCGGTAGTCAGCCAGGTCAAGCTGATCGCCGAGCCGTGGGACGTCGGGGAGGGTGGCTACCAGGTCGGCAACTTCCCGGGTTTGTGGACCGAGTGGAACGGGAAGTATCGCGACACTGTGCGTGACTTCTGGCGGGGTGAGCCCGCGACCCTCGGCGAATTCGCGTCGCGGCTGACCGGATCGTCGGACCTTTACGAGGCCACGGGCCGGCGGCCCGGCGCGAGCATCAACTTCGTCACCTGTCACGACGGCTTCCCGCTGGCCGACCTGGTGTCCTACAACGAAAAGCACAACGAGGCCAACGGCGAGGACAACCGCGACGGCGAAAGCCACAACCGGTCGTGGAATTGCGGGGTGGAGGGCCCGACCGACGACCCGGACATCCTCGCCCTGCGCGCCAAGCAGATGCGCAACATCATGGGCACGTTGATGGTCTCCCAGGGCACCCCGATGATCTCGCACGGCGATGAGATCGGGCGCACGCAGCGGGGCAACAACAACGTGTACTGCCAGGACTCCGAGGTCGCCTGGATGGACTGGTCGCTGTGCGAGAAGAATCCCGAGCTGCTCGAGTTCACCCGCCGGGTCACCAAGCTACGACGGGACCATACGGTCTTCCGCAGGCGCCGGTTCTTCGAAGGCAAGCCGATCCACACGGGCGACCAGGTCCGCGACATAGTTTGGCTGACTCCGGCCGGCAAGGAGATGACTCAAGAGGACTGGGACTCCGGCTTTAAGTGCGTCGCGGTGTTCCTCAACGGCGAGGCGATCCCGACTCCCGATGCGCGCGGCGAACGCGTTGTCGATGACTCGTTCCTGCTGTGCTTCAACCCGAACGACAAGCCGCAGGATTTCGTCACCCCGAAGGGTGATTACGCCAAGGAGTGGACCGCAACGGTGGACACCTCCGATGCCACCGGGTCGACCGAGTTGGTGGTGACTGCAGGCAAGAGGATCTCGCTACAGGCACGCTCGCTGCTGGTACTGCGTAAGACCGCCTAGCTCATGCCTTTTCCGGTGCTCTCGACGTATCGGCTGCAGATGCGCGGGGACTGCTTCACCTTCGATGATGCCGTGGGCGTGTTGGATTACCTTGCGGCTCTTGGGGTGTCGCATCTGTACCTATCTCCCATCCTAACTGCCGTCGAGGGTTCCACCCACGGCTACGACGTCACCGATCCCACCACCGTGTCCGCCGCGCTGGGCGGCGCGGAGGGGCTGGAGCGGCTGTCGACTGCGGCACGCGAGAGACAGATCGGCCTCATCGTTGATATCGTGCCCAATCACCTCGGTGTCGATAAACCCGAGCAGAACCGATGGTGGCGCGACGTGCTCGAACACGGCCGCTCATCGCCCTACGCCTCGTACTTTGACATCGACTGGGACCTCGACCCCGACGGCCGAATCGTCCTGCCGGTGCTGGGTTCCGACGGCGACCCCGCCCCGCCCGGCTACCCGGCCAACGACAAGCACTACCACGCGATCGGGTGGCGCAACGGCATCTGCGGCTACCGGCGGTTCTTCTCGATCACATCGCTGGCCGGGTTGCGGCAAGAGGACCGCGCGGTGTTCGACGCAACCCATGTGGAGGTCAGGCGGTGGCTCGCCGAGGGTTTGATCGACGGGCTGCGCGTCGATCATCCGGACGGATTGTCCAATCCCACAGGCTATCTTGTGTGGCTGCGGGAACTAGCCGGACCGGACGCGTGGATCGTCATCGAGAAGATCCTGGCCGTCGACGAGCCGCTTGAGCCGACACTGCCGGTCGCGGGCACGACCGGGTACGACGCGCTACGCGAAATCGGGGGACTATTCATCGATCCCAGCGGCGCTGGCCCGCTGACCGCGTTATTCGAGTCAAGCGGTGTCGATTACGACGAGATGCCGCAGCTGGCGCGCCGGCTCAAGGCCCAGGCCGTCACCGATACACTGGGCAGCGAGCTGGCCCGATTACACCGGACCATCGTCGCCGCCACTGGCGTTGACCACCCCGACCTGCCGCGAACCGTGGCCGAGGTGATCAGCCGCGTGCACGTGTACCGCTCCGACTACCTGTCACTGTCCTTGGTGCTGCCCGAGGCGTATGCCGAAACCATCGCGGCGCTACCGGAATTGGCAGAGCCGTTGGCGATCATCTCCGCAGCATTGACCACCAGCGCCGCGTCGGCAGTGCGGCTGCAGCAGCTATGCGGCGCCGCGACCGCCAAGTCGATGGAGGACTGCCTGTTCTACCGCGACGCCCGGCTGGTGTCGCTGAACGAGGTTGGCGGAGAGCCCGCACGCTTTGGGGTGAGCGTCGCGGAATTCCACGAGCGCGCCACCACGCGCGCACGGCTGTGGCCGCAGGCGATGGTCACCCTGAGCACCCACGACACGAAGCGCGGCGAGGATGTGCGCGCCCGCATCGGCGTGCTGTCGCAGGTGCCTTCGCTGTGGGAGCAGTACGTCAACGCCTGGCAACAGCGCACGGCGCCGCCCGATGCGGCAACCGGACTCTTCTTGCTGCAGAACATGTTCGGGGTCTGGCCGACCGATGGCGCG
>JAJKIB010000293.1 GCA_021154745.1 Mycobacterium sp. | reverse complement strand
GCGGGCTCGGTGGGCGGCTCGACCGCCGTGGTGGCCGCGAGCCTGGTGCAGTCGGGCAAGTACCGGCGCGTGCTGGCGATGGCGTGGGAGAAGCAGTCGGAATCCAATGCCATGTGGGCGTTGAGCATTCCGGTGCCGTTCACCAAGCCGGTCGGCGCTGGCGCCGGAGGCTACTTTGCGCCGCACGTGCGGTCATACATCCGTCGCTCAGGTGCACCGACCCACATCGGCGCGATGGTGGCGGTGAAGGACCGGCTCAACGGCGCCAAGAACCCGCTGGCTCATCTGCACCAGCCCGACATCACGCTGGAGAAGGTGATGGCATCCCAGATGTTGTGGGACCCCATCCGTTTTGACGAGACCTGCCCGTCGTCTGATGGCGCCTGCGCGCTGGTCATCGGCAACCAGGACATCGCCGATAAGCGCGTCGCCGAAGATCATCCCGTCGCATGGATCCATGCCACCGCGCTGCGCACCGAGCCACTGGCCTACTCGGGCCGTGATCAGGTGAACCCGCAGGCCGGGCGCGACGCCGCCAAGGCGTTGTGGAAGGCGGCAGGGATCACCAGCCCGATCGACGAGATCGACGCCGCCGAGATCTATGTGCCGTTCTCGTGGTTCGAGCCGATGTGGCTGGAGAACCTCGGGTTTGCGCCCGAAGGCGAGGGCTGGAAGCTGACCGAGGCGGGTGAGACCGCGATCGGCGGGCGGATACCGGTCAACGCCTCGGGTGGCGTGCTGTCGTCCAATCCGATTGGCGCGTCGGGCATGATCCGGTTCGCCGAGGCGGCGATCCAGGTGATGGGCAAGGCGGGCGACCATCAGGTCGAGGGGGCGCGCAAGGCGCTTGGGCATGCCTACGGAGGTGGGTCCCAGTACTACTCGATGTGGGTCGTCAGCGCGGACAAGCCGGCGGAGAAGCCGTGAAATACACCTGCAGCGTGGCGATGGGGCCGGTCGACCAGCTCATCGAGATCGCCAAGACCGCAGAAGAAGTCGGGTTCGACTCGATCGCGTTGCCGGATTCGCTGTTCTACATGGAGAAGCAGTCGGCGGACTACCCGTACACCGCCGACGGCTCGCGGATGTGGAATGCCGACACCCCGTGGGTCGATCCGCTGATCGCGGCGGGCGCGATGGGCGCGGTGACGTCGACGCTGCGGTTCTACACCAACGTGATGAAGCTCGGCTCCCGCAACCCGCTTCTGCTGGCGCGGCAGGTGGGCTCGGTGGCGAACCTGACCGACAACCGCTTCGGCTTCGGCGTCGGGATCGGCTGGGCACCAGAGGAATTCGAATGGTGCGGACAGCCGTACGCCAAACGCGGCGCCCGCGTGGACGAGATGATCGAGGTCATCAAGCTCGTCCTCGACGGTGGCATGGTCGAATTCCACGGCAAGTTCTTTGACTTCGACAAGCTGCAGATGAGCCCTGCGCCGAGCAAGCGGGTGCCGTTCTACGTCGGCGGCCACACCGAGGTGGCGCTCAAACGCGCCGCAAGGGTCGGCGACGGCTGGACCAGCGCGATGATGACCGGTGCACAGTTGGCCGAAACCATCGGCAAGCTCAACGCGCTGCGGGCCGAATATGGCCGAGCCGATGAGCCATTCGAGTTCCAGGCGGTGTGCATCGACAAGTTCGGCGTCGACGGACACCGTGAGCTCGCCGAGGCGGGCGTGACCGACAACATCGTCATCCCATGGATGTTCGACGGGCTCGGGTTCGACGCACCTCTGGACAAGAAGAAGGATTCCATGAAGCGGTTCGCAGACACCTACATCCATTCGGGATGGCAGCAGTGAGTGACTCGCCGGTTCACCTGGCGGGCAAGCGTTCCCGGGAAGCCGCCATGGCCCGCGACAAGGAGGCATGGCTGGCGGTGTTCGCCGACGACGCCATTGTCGAGGATCCGATCGGGCCGTCCCACTTCGACCCTGAGGGCAAGGGCCACCGCGGCAAGGAGGCGATCGCGAAGTTCTACGACAAGGCGATCGCAGCAAGCGAACTCACGTTCAACTTCGAGAAGACCTACCAGTGCGGCAACGAGGAAGCCAACGTCGGCAACATCGTGATCAGGGCCGCGGGATACGAGGTCGTCGCCGAAGGGGTGTTCACCTACCGGGTGAACGACCAGGGCAAGATCGTTGCGCTGCGGGCCTATTGGGAACTCGACCGCGCCACCGCCAGCGCCCGCAAGATTTCGTAGGGCGGGCAGGGCCCACACCGCAAGGTGGGGGAACACAAAAGTGCCCCTTTTCACGCGCCAATATCTACCTCCATGGATGTTAGCGCTAACATAGCCGCATGTCGTTCCGGCCCTGGCCCGCGCTCGGCGAACAATTTGAGCTGACACTCGACGCCACTGGCCGGTCCGTGCACGCGGTCATCACCGAGGTCGCCGCCGCGATCCGGCACCTGTCGGTCGACGGTGTCGAGATCACCGCCGGCTACGACGACGACATCCCGCCGCCCTTCGGCTGTGGAATCGTGCTCGTGCCATGGCCCAACCGGGTGCGCGACGGGCGGTGGACCCAAGAAGGGCGGACGCTGCAGCTCGACATCACCGAACCCCGGCTGGGAAACGCGATTCACGGCCTGCTGCGAAACACCCCGTACCAACTCATCGAGCGCACCGAGGACGCGATCTGCCTGCGTGCGCAGATCTTTCCGCAAAACGGCTATCCATTTCACCTGGACACCCAGGTGCGCTACACCCTGGTCGTGGATGGCCTCCAGGTCACGCACACTGTGCGCAACGTCGGATCCGCTTGCGCGCCAATCGCAGTCGGCGCCCATCCCTTCCTCGCGATCGGGGACGTGCCCACAGACACCCTGACATTGACCGTATCGGCTGACCACCACATCGATGTCGACGACCGGCTCAATCCGATCGGTGTTGCTCCGGTCCTCGGCACCGACTGGGACCTGCGCGAGGGCAAGATCGTGTCGACACTGGCCCTCGACGATGCCTGGTCGGGCCTCGCCATGACCGATGGCGGAAGCACCCACTGGCTCACTGCACCCGATGGCCGAACCGTATCGCTGTGGGCCGATGAGCAATTCGGTTATGTGCAGGTCTTCATCACCCGCGAGTTTCCTCGCGGCAGCGAGATGATCACTGCGGTCGCCATCGAACCCATGACCGCACCCGCGGACGCGTTCAACAGCGGCGAAGGACTGCGGTGGATCGAGCCCGGCGACCGCTGGTCCGTGTCGTGGGCTATCCGGTACCACGACACGTTCAAAGCTCGATGACGACCTTGAGGCCTTGCCGGTCAGCGGCCACGGCGAACGCCTCCGCGGCACCCTCGATCGGGTACCGATGAGTGACGATCGACGAGACATCGACCAACCCTTGCGCAACCAGCCGAATCGCCCGTGGGTACGCCTCATTCATCCGCCTGACCAAGACGAGGGTGAGCCCCTTTCGACGGGCCAGTGACGCTTGGAATGACGTTCGGTCGCCGTCGGGAATCCCGCCCAGCACAACCCTGGCGCCAGGCCGGGCAGCACGCAGCGCGATCTCAACCGCGGCGTCGGTGCCCGCCAGTTCGAACACCGCGTCGGCGCCGATGTCGTCGGCCGCCTCATCCACACTGAGCACGACGTCGGCGCCGAACCGCAACGCCGCATCCCGGCGGTGCGCAAGGGGCTCGACGACCACGACGCGGGTGGCCCCGGCCCTTTGTGCGGCCTGCACCAACAGCAGACCGATGGGACCGGCGCCGACGACCGCGGTGGTCGCCCCAATTCGTATGTGGCCCAGGTCCAGTGCGTGCAGCGCGACCCCGAGCGGCTCGAGCATCGCACCGTCGACCGCGCTCATCCCGTCGGGCAGCGGATGAAGAGCCCACGACGGCCAGGCCAAGTATTGCTGGAGTCCGCCGTCCTGGCCGCCGTGACCGGCGAAGACCACATCGGGGCAGAGATTGCGATACCCGTCCATGCACATCTCGCACCGCCTGCACGGCAATGCCGGATCCACCGCGACCGGCATCCCATGACGCGGACCGCCCTCAATCACACCGGCGAATTCATGCCCGGGCACCAGCGGTCGAGTGAGCCGCGCATCGCCGATGCCGGCTTCGGTGAACCAGTGCAAGTCGGATCCGCACAGGCCGACGGCGGTGATGCCGACCAGTTCCTCACCGGCGGCCGTGGCCGGGATGGCCTCGGTGTGCGTCCGGATGTCACGCACGCCGTGGAGTCGGGCGACGGTCATCACTTCCTGCATCTCCAAATGTTAACGCTAACACCCGGCTCGTCAAAGCCACGTGAGCGCTCACATCCGGACTACTATGCGAGCACAAAAGGAGGTCACTGGAGATGGCCGAACGGGTCGAGCGCCGACCGGTCAACATGTTCGACGTCGCGAAAGCGGCTGGGGTTTCCCACCAGACGGTGTCACGCGTGCTCAACGACTCGGCCGCGGTCAAGGAATCCACCCGCCGCCGGGTAAACGCCGCCATCGACGAGCTGGGCTACCACCGCAATCTCGCGGCACGGGCGCTCGCGACGCACCGGTCAAAGACGTTGGGCGTCATCTGCTTTGACAGCACTTTGTACGGCCCGGCGAGCATTCTCTACGCGATCGAGCACGCCTCCCGCAACGCGGGCTATTACGTCAGCGTGGCCAGTGAATCCACCATCGACAGCACGACTTTGCCCATGGCACTGAACCGGCTGGCCGAACAGTCCGTCGAGGGCGTCGTGGTGATCGCGCCGCTGTCTGAAACCCGCCACGCCCTCTCGGGACTGCGCCGTGAACTGCCCGTCGTGGCCGTCGATGGCACAGGCGGATTGGGACTGCCCGTGGTCAGTGTCGACCAATACGACGGAGCGCGACAGGCTACCCGGCATATGCTCGAGCAGGGCGCATCGACTGTTTGGCACGTGACCGGTGCCGAGGGGTGGACGGAAACCGACGCCCGGCTGGCCGGGTGGCATGCCGAGCTCACCGACGCCGGGCGAACGATTCCCGAACCTCTGCATGGCAACTGGTCCGCCGCATCGGGGTACCAGGCCGGAATCACGCTCGCCCGACGCACCGACGTCGAGGCGGTCTTCGTCGCCAACGATCAGATGGCGCTTGGCCTGTTGCGCGCCTTCGCCGAAGCGGGCCGCGCCGTACCCGACGACGTATTGGTGGCGGGTTTCGACGATGTCCCGGAAGCCGAGTTCTACTCACCGCCGCTGACCACGGTCCGTCAGGATTTCGCGACGGTCGGCCGCAGAAGCGTCGAAATGCTCATTGCCCGAATCGAAAACGCCGACGATGGATCGATCGATGATCAGCCAATCCTGGTGCCTGCCCAACTCGTCGTTCGACAGAGCACCCAGCTCCGTTAGCGTCCGCCCTTGCGCCTGTTGTAGACATCAAAACCAACGGCGGCGAGCAGGACGAGACCCTTGATCACCTGCTGGACATCGCTTCCGATGCCGAGAATCGACATGCCGTTGTTCAGTACGCCGAGCACCAGCCCGCCGACGATCGCGCCGAACACGGTGCCGACACCGCCGCTTGACGACGCGCCGCCGATGAACGCCGCCGCGATGGCCTCGAGCTCGAAGTTGACGCCCGCCTGCGGTGTCGCGGAGTTCAATCGCGCCGCGAACAACAGGCCCGCCACGGCGGCGAGGATGCCCATGTTCACAAACACCAGCAGCGTCACCCGCTGGTTTCGGATCCCGGAAAGCCTTGCGGCCGCAGAGTTTCCGCCCACGGCATACACCTGACGCCCGAGGACGGTGTTGCGCATGACAAACGCGTAGACGATAGTCAGCACGACGAGAATGATGCCCACAATCGGCACTCCTCGGTAACTCGCCAGCAACAGCGTGAAGACCGCCAGGGCCACAACGATCGCCGCGCACTTCGCGACGAACATCGTGGTGAACGAGACCTGCTGGCCGTAGCGGATTTGGGAACGCCGACGACGAACCTGCACCCCTACCGCGGCAACCATGACGACGGCGCCAAGGATGACGGTCGGCCAGTGGTACATGGCATTGGTTCCCATCTCCGGCAGGAAACCACTGCTGACCTGCTCGAGCCCATGGGGCATCGGGGCAATGGACTGCCCCTCGAGCAGATACTGGGTGGCGCCGCGGAAGACCAACATCCCGCCGAGCGTGACGATGAACGACGGTATCCCGACGTAGGCAATCCAGAATCCCTGCCAGGCCCCGATGAGCGCGCCCATGCCCACACACACCGCTACTGCCAGCAGCCATGGCATGTCGTTGCGCACCATCAGAACTCCGGACATCGCTCCGATGAACCCGGCGATCGACCCGACGGACAGGTCGATGTGGCCGTTGATGATCACGATGACCATGCCGATCGCCAGGACCAGGATGTAGCCGTTCTGTTGAATGATGTTGGTGACATTCAGCGGCTTGAGCAGAATGCCGCCGGTCCACACCTGGAACAGCAGCACGATGGCCACCAGCGCAACCACCATGCCGGACTGGCGGATGTGTGCCATCAGAAACGACGAAACGCGCCCGCGCAGACCCGGTGGGGTGGGTTTACCCGGCACTTGTTGCGCCTCCGGCTTCTGAGACGATTGCTCGACGGTGGTGGTCACCTAGGCACGTCCTTTCATCATGAACCGCATCAGGGTTTCCTGCGTCGCGTCGGCCTGCGCTACTTCGCCGGTGAGGCGGCCCTGACTGAGGGCATAGATGCGATCGCAAATGCCAAGCAGCTCAGGCAGTTCCGATGAGATAACCAGTACAGCCTTACCGCGCGCGGCAAGTTCGTTGATGATCGTGTAGATCTCGTACTTGGCGCCAACGTCGATACCGCGGGTCGGCTCGTCAAGAATGAGCACATCGGGATCGGTGAACAGCCACTTGCTCAACACGACCTTCTGCTGATTGCCACCCGAGAGCTTGCCCGTGACGGCCGACACCGAGGACGCCTTGATCCGCATCGAGGCGCGGAACCGTTCACCGACACCGGCTTCCTCGTGCTGATTGACCACGCCCCGCTTGCTGATCTTCCGCAGCGACGGCAAGGTGATGCTCTGAGCGATGCTGTCCATCAGGTTCAGTCCGAGGTGCTTGCGGTCCTCGGTGGCGTAGGCGATCCCATTGCGGATCGCATCCGAGACTGTTCGGGTGCTGATTTCGCGTTCGCCTTTGAATACTTTGCCGCTCACGTACTTTCCGTATGTGCGGCCGAACACACTCATCGCGAGTTCGGTTCGGCCGGCGCCCATCAGCCCCGCGATGCCCACGATCTCACCGGCGCGCACATTCAACGACACGTCGTCGACAACCTTGCGGTGCTGATCGATCGGGTGAAGGACGGTCCAGTTCGACACCGCGAAAGCGACGCCGCCGATCTCGCGCTCGGCGCGCGCCGGGAAGCGGTGTGTGAGATCACGGCCGACCATGCCGCGAACAATGCGATCCTCGGTGAAGTCATCGTCGACGGGCATCGTGTCGATCGCATGCCCGTCGCGCAGGATGGTGACGGTGTCCGCCACCTGCATGACCTCGTTCAGCTTGTGCGAGATGATGATTGAGGTGATCCCATGTCCGCGCAGGTCCACGATGAGATCGAGCAGGTGGCGGCTGTCCTCATCGTTCAGTGCCGCAGTCGGTTCATCCAGAATCAGCAGACGGACCTCCTTCGACACCGCCTTGGCGATCTCGACAAGCTGCTGCTTACCGACGCCGATGTCCGCGACGCGAGTTTGTGGACTTTCCCGCAAACCGACCCGATCGAGCAGCGCGTGCGCCTCGGTGAGGGTCTGATTCCAACCGATCACGCCGTAGCGGTTGACTTCATTGCCCAGGAACACGTTTTCGGCAATGGATAGGTACGGCACCAGCGCGAGCTCCTGGTGGATGATCGCGATGCCCGCCCGCTCGCTGGCTCGAATGTCCCTGAACTCGCAGGGCCGTCCGTCGAACAGGATCTCGCCGTCGTAGTCGCCGTGCGGGTAGACCCCGCTTAGGATCTTCATCAACGTCGACTTGCCCGCGCCGTTCTCACCGCAGATCGCATGGATGGCGCCGGTTTTCACCGTCAGGTCCACCTCGGACAGCGCTGTGACGCCGGGGAACTTCTTGGTGATGCCCCGCATCTGAAGCAGTGTGGAGGTCACTGCACCTGCGCTTCGGTGTAGTAGCCCGAATCGACGAGCACCGCCTTGCAATTCGATTTGTCGACACTGACTGGCTGGAGCAGATACGACGGCACCACCTTGACACCGTTGTTGTACGTCTTCGTATCGTTGACCTCAGGCTTCCCGCCGGTGAGCACGGCATTGGCTTCCTGCACCGCAGCCTTCGCCAGCTCCCGCGTGTCCTTGAACACCGTCTGGGTCTGCTCGCCGGCCACGATGGACTGCACTGACGCCAGCTCGGCGTCCTGGCCGGTGACGATGGGCAACGGCTTCGCCGCGTTCCCGTAACCGGCGCTCTTCAATGCCGACAACACGCCGCGTGAGATGCCGTCGTAGGGCGACAGCACCGCGTCGACCCTCGCCGTGGTGTAAGCCTGGCTGAGCAGGTTGTCCATTCTCGACTGGGCCAACCCGCCGTCCCAACGCAGTGTCGCGATCTGGTCGAACGACGTCTGGCCGCTCTTGACGACCAGCTTGCCGCTGTCGATGTAGGGCTTGAGCACACTCATGGCGCCGTCGAAGAAATAGGTCGCGTTGTTGTCATCGGGCGAGCCGGCGAAGAGTTCGATGTTGAATGGCCCCTTGCCTTGGGCCAGGCCGAGCTTGTCGACGATGTAGCTGCCTTGCAGCACACCGACTTTGAAGTTGTCGAACGTCGCGTAATAGTCGACGTTGGGGGTGCCCTTGATCAGCCGGTCGTAGCTGATCACCGGGATCTTCGCGTCGGCCGCATGCTGCAGCGTGGTGGTCAGCGACGACCCATCGATCGGGGCGATGACGAGAATCTTGACCCCTTTCGTGATCATGTTCTCGATCTGCGACACCTGGTTCTGCACTACGTCGTCGCCGTACTGCAGATCTGTCGCGTAACCCATGGCCTGGAACTGGTCGACCATATTCTTGCCGTCGGCGACCCAGCGTTCTGACGATTTGGTCGGCATGGCGATGCCCACGGTGCCCTTGTCTCCATTACCCCCCGCGGCTGTGTCGGTCGATCGGCCGCAGCCCGAGAGAGCCAGCGTGGACAGCATCGCCAGTAGGGCAGCGAGCCAGATTATTTTCCTCACGAAATCCTCCTGAGTGGACACGGCACGCGGGGCGGACCGACAAGAATGTGAGCGTTAACATCTCGGAGCGTTAGTATGTGAGCCACGCCACTGCCTTGTCAACAAGTGATCGATATTTGCCAGCTGACCTGCAGCGTTGTCATGGGCACGCGCTTACCTGGGGTGGCGGGCCAGCACCGACTCCGCCTGACGGCAGGCGTTGACACCTTGCGCGTGTTAACGCTAACATCCTGGCACTGTAACGCCGGTCACACCCGCAGGCGGGTCCGACCCCATGCCGAACTGGCCCGCAGCGACCGACGTCGGCAACCGACATATGAGGAGTCACGGTGAAGAAAATCCTTGCAGCGTCGCTGGGAGCGCTGGTCGCCATGGCAATGGTGGGCTGCGGCAGCGGACCCGCCCCCGGTGGCGGGTCGAAGGACGGCCAGATCACCATGGGCTTTTCTCAAGTCGGCGCGGAAAGCGGCTGGCGCACAGCCAATACCAAGAACGTTCAGGAGTCCGCGGCGGCCGCAGGCATCGACCTGAAGTTCTCCGATGCGAATGGCAAACAGGAGAACCAGATTTCGGCGATCCGCTCGTTCATCCAGCAGCACGTCGACGTGATCGCGTTCAGCCCGGTGGTGCGAACAGGCTGGGACGCCGTACTGCTCGAGGCCAAGAACGCGGGTATTCCGGTCATCCTCACCGACCGCGCCGTCGACACTCAGGAGTCCGACGTCTACAAGACATTTGTCGGCGCCGACTTCGTTGCCGAGGGCCGCAGCGCCGGCGACTGGGTCGCGAAGCAATATCCGGCCGCACCGGCGCCGGTCAACATCGTCGAGCTCGAGGGAACTACCGGCGCCGATCCCGCTATCGACCGGAGCAAGGGCTTCGCCGAGGCCATCGCGGCGGACCCGAACCTGAAGGTGATCGCCTCGCAGACAGGCGATTTCACCCGGTCCGGCGGTAAGCAGGTGATGGAGGCCTTCCTGAAGGCCAACCCGAAGATCGACGTGGTCTTCGCCCAGAACGACGACATGGGCCTAGGTGCGATCGAGGCCATCGAGGCGGCCGGGCTCAAACCCGGAAAGGACGTCAAAATCGTCGCGGTCGACGCCACCCACGACGGCATGCAGGCCCTGGCCGACGGCAAATTCAACTTCCTCGTCGAATGCAATCCCCTGCTCGGTCCGCAACTGATGGACCTGGCCAAGAAGGT
>JAJKIB010000292.1 GCA_021154745.1 Mycobacterium sp. | reverse complement strand
TTCGGCCAGCAGCCGGCCGGTCACCGGGCCGTGCGCCAGTCCCCACATGCCGTGCCCGCCGGCGACGTAGACGCCTCGAGACATTTTCCCGATCAGGGGCCGGCCGTCGGGGGTGACCGGGCGCGGACCAACCCAGATGTCGCTGCGTTCGGCCCAGCGCACTCCGTCCAGTAGAGGGCTGGCGGAGGCGACGATGGCGCCGACTCGGGCTGGCACCGCCGGTTCATGTGGGTCGCGGAACTCCATGGTTCCCGACACACGTAGTGCGCCTTGGTAGGGCGTGCAGGCCACCCGCACGTCGGGCAGGTAGATGGGGCCGGGTATGGGGCGGTCCACCGGCACGGTGAACGAGTAGCCGCGGCCGGCCTGCACCGGCACCGAGATCCGACGGCCCGCGAGCCGCGATAGCCATGCGCCGGTGGCGATCACGCCGGTGTCGGCGGTCAGCGGCTTGCCGCCGCGCGGGTAGACCGTGATGCCGCTGCCGGAGCTGAACACGCCCCGAACTTCGGCGGTGCGCATCGTTGCCCCCCGGTCGACGACAGCCTGGCCAAGGGCCTGCACGAATCGGCCCGGGTCGATAAAGCGCTGGCCGTTGATGCTCAGCGAGGCGGTGATCGCCGGTGATGCCAGGGGCGCTTGTTCGCGCAACGCCTCACCGGCCAGTGCGGTGACAGACATTGTCTGCCCGGCGTTTTCGAGTGCGCGAAGCTCACACATCATGCGCTCCGCTTCTCTAGTGGTGCGGAACACCGCGGTGATCGGGGCGTCGGTCACAGGCGCATCGACGCCGTTGGCGACGAGTACATCGAAGGCCTCGATGGATTCGTCGTTGAGCGGCACGTTGGCGCGCACCGCGCGCTTCCACGACGATCGCCGACAGTTGGCGGCGAACTGCATTAGGAAGACCCCTAGCGCGGAGTCAGCGGTCAACGGGATGTGCAGGGGTGCGGCGGGGTCGACTAGCGAGCGCAGCCCGTAGCGCAGCACCGCCGGCGAGTTCAGAGGAAGGGTCAGCGCCGGCGAGATCCAACCAGCGTTGCCCCAGGAGGCGCCGGCGGCCACGCCGGTGCGATCCACCACGGTGACGTCGACTCCGCGCTCCTGTAAGAACCACGCCGTCGACAACCCGACGATGCCCGCACCGACCACGATCGCCGATCGCGGACCGCCGTCAATGCGCTCGACGCCGCCCATCACAGACCTCCACAGTTGAACTTGGTTGTTATCTCCATGGTGGCGTGGACGGACCCCGCAACGTTTGCTCGATTGGGACAACCCGCCGATGCGCTGTTGTGCGTATCCGACAACGCCGCGTGATAACCACCGGTAGCGCGCGGGCAGTGAATTCAGGCGTGGATAAAGAACACGTGAATAGGGAGCGGGCTGGCTATTTATTTTTTCTGACGTATGGTCGGGGCAGGTGGTTGCCACTTCGAATAAAGGAGCGACAATAGCTGACAAATCTCCGGGCAAGAGTCTTCGAAAACCCGCTCTGTCCATCAAGGAGCGCCGGGCTGCCAAGCGCGCCAAGGCCATAGAGTCCACACCGATTGCGCGGAAGCAGAAGCGCTGACGCTAAAGCGAGTTTTCAAGCCGCTTTCGAAGAAAGCGGCAGAAATTCCGAAACGAGCCATTATCGGCGCGCGCCGGAAACCCGGTATAGACAGTTCGATCATCGTGGCCAGCCCATTTTTTGGGTCGTCCAATTGCAGGTGGTTGGCGATCTCGGCCATTGTGCGTGGCCGGTAACGCTGGTGTTCTCGGCCTTGCCAAGTCGCGTGCCGACGCTGCCTACCGGTCCGGACGTCGTATGCGGTCGGGTGTCGACACGGAGTGCCGAACAGTGTGGAGTGGGACGCCGGTGTTCATCGCCTCGACGTGATCTTGTGCCGCCTAGTCTTTGCGCGACAGTGCCGCGCGGGGACACTCGGCGATGGCCTGCTCGGCGAGCGTCTCTTGCTCGACCGGGACGGGGTCGGCGGTGACCATGGCGTATTCGTCGTCGTCGAGTGTGAACACCTCGGGCGCGATTTTCACGCAGACGGCATTGCCTTCACAGCGATCACGGTCCACTACGACACGCATGCCTGCTCCTTCACTTCGATCACTCGGAGTGATGACGACCCGGCCACGAAATGCTCGAGATTATCGGGGTTCACCGCTCCGAACGTCGCGCGCGGCAGATCAGTGGCCCCGACGATGGTGTGGCTCATTGCCGGACACCCTTCTCGATCCGGTCGCCGAGGTCGCGGTCGATGTTGCGCCAGTATTCGAAGGCGCGTTGCAGCACCGGTTCGCTGACGCCGGCCCGAAGGTGGCGTACGACGTTGTCCACCAGGCGTTCCCGTTCTGCATCGTTTATCACGTCGCGGACCAGGGTGCCGGCCTGGCCCCAGTTGTCGTCCTCGGCGCGCAGCGTGTAGGCGGTGCGCACCATGTCTCCGTCGGTGTGCCAGCCGGCGGGTTCCCCGAACCGCGCGGTGTCGGCGAGCGGGCCGTCCTTGGAGTTGGGCGCGTACACCGGGTCGGTCGCCAGCTGGTAGCGCATGTGGCCGGCGGTGCTGTAGCTGTGCACGGGCGAATGTGGTGCGTTGACCGGGAGTTGGTTGTAGTTGGCGCCGATGCGGTAGCGGTGGGCGTCGGCGTAGGCGAACATCCGGCCCAGCAGCATCTTGTCGGGGCTGGGCCCGATGCCGGGCACCATGTTGGAGGGCTCCCAGGCGCCCTGTTCGATCTGGCTGTGGTGGTCGGTGGGGTTGCGATCCAGGGTCAGCTTGCCGACCTCGATCAGCGGGTAGTCGGCGTGCGGCCACACCTTGGTCAGGTCGAACGGGTTGAACCGGTAGGTCTTGGCGTCGTCGAATCCCATGATCTGCATCTTCAGCGTCCAGGACGGGTGCTCGCCACGACCGATCGCCTCGAACAGGTCACGGGTGTGGTAGTCGGTGTCGAGCTTCACCAGCTCGTCGGCCTGGGCCTGGGTCAGGTTCTCGATGCCCTGGTCGGTGATGAAATGGTATTTGACCCAGAACTTTTCGCCGGCAGTGTTGATCCACATGTAGGTGTGTGAGCCGTAGAGGTTCATGTGCCGCCAGGTACGAGGAATGCCGCGATCGCCCATCAGGTAGGTGACCTGGTGTGCGGACTCGGGTGAGAGTGTCCAGAAATCCCACTGCATGTCATGGTCGCGCAAGTTGCTGTCGGCGCGGCGCTTCTGTGAGCGGATGAAGTGGCCGAACTTGAGTGGGTCGCGGATGAAGAACACCGGGGTGTTGTTGCCGACGATGTCGTAGTTGCCCTCGGTGGTGTAGAGCTTCAACGCCCAGCCGCGCGGGTCGCGCCAGGTGTCTGGGCTGCCGCGCTCACCGGCCACGGTGGAGAACCGGATCACCGTCTCGGTGGTGGTGTCGGGCTGAAACACTGCCGCTTTGGTGAAGGCACTGACGTCATTGGTGACCTCGAAGCGCCCAAAGGCGCCGCTGCCCTTGGCATGGGGTTGGCGTTCCGGGACGCGTTCGCGGTTGAACGCCGCCATCTGCTCGATCAGATAGTGATCGTGCAGCAGGATCGGTCCGTCAGGGCCGATGGTCAACGAGTGCTCGTCACTTCCGACGGGGATGCCGGCATCGGTCGTGGTCGGCGGTGTGGGTCGCGTGGCGGTCATAGTGGTGCCTTTCGAGTGGGGATTTGTGGTTCGGGATCGACGGGACGGTTTGCCCGGCAACTCATCTCATTGCCCAGCGTCCCCGTCAGATTCCGAGCGCGGCAGCGCGTTTGGGGCCAGCGGCGGGGCCGTTTCACCGTGCATGCCGTTGCCGAGCGGGGAGGTGGATGAATCATTGGCGCTGCCCGCGGTCATCACCACGTTGGGCGCTTGCGCGGGGTCGATGTATTGCGGTGCCATCAGCGGGTCAACGTTCCGACGTGCGGCCCGGATACTGATGCCCGTCGCCGTGGCCGATCAGGCTGTCGAGATCGTGTTGCCATCCGGCGAAGCGGATACGGTCACAAACTGCCCGGGTGAGGGTGGATAGCGTCGTCGCGATGGCGGCCACGCTTACCCAGATCACCAGTACGCCCGTCACTGCCTCCACTGCGGCGCGGGTGGTCGGCGTCGGTGCGGGGGTCTGCTCACCGTTGTGGTCGACCCAGATCTCAACAGTGTCGCCAGTTTTGGCTGTCGATGGCGCCTTGACCGCGGCGGTGTGTTCGGCCCCGGCGGCGGTCCATCGGGCGGGCACCGTGGTAGTGCCTGTTCGCAAGATTTGTGGGGAGGCTGGGACGTCGGTGACCGTCGCGGGCACGGTGTGGAGAGTGTCGGCCTGCTCGGCGTAGGTCTGGCGGCGGGCGTCATAGACGGCGGTGCCCACGGCGGCCGCGATCGGGATGGCAAGCAGCGACACCACGACGGCCAGCACCACGACCAGTGCCTCGATCCGATCGGTGGTTCGTACCAGTGGATCGCGGCCGGCCAGCCGCAGCAGAACGGGCCAGCGGGGAAGGCGCACGGTGAAGGTGTTCATCGCGGCGTTGTCAGTGCCCCAGTGAGCAGTCCCACGTTGATCGTGGGGACCGTGGGGGTTCATCGAAATCCTCTCTCTGCGAGTCGGCTTCGGGATCTGGCGCCGACGGGGCGGGGGGCGGTCGGGTCGCATGTGCAGGCAGCCGGCGACGCCGTGCCGGTGTATTGAGTGGGAGTCGGTGAGGAGCGAGCAGCCCGCGCAACTGTCGTCGTCCGCGGTGGAGCCTGGAAACCACGGTTCCGATTGGGGTGCCCATGACCTCAGCGATCTCCTTGCGCCCGAGGCCTTCGACATCGGCGTAATAAACCGCCATCCTGAACTGTGCGGGCAGCGCCTGCATCGCTGCCTTAACCGCGTTGTCCGGCAACGCTTCCAGCACTTCATCCTCGGCCGAGCGCAGCCCTGTTGATGTGTGCTGAGCATGTGATGCCAGCTGCTGGTCAGTGAACTCCTCGGCAGGGAACAGTGCCGGGCGCCGCTGGCGCTTTCTGTAGGCGTTGATGTAGTTATTGGTCAATATCCGGTACAGCCACGCCTTGAGGTTGGTGCCCTGCTGGAACGCGTGAAAATGGGCGTAAGCCTTCAGCAGCGTGTCCTGCAGCAGATCCTCTGCATCGGCGTGTTGGCGGGTCATCCGCAATGCTTGCCAGTACAGCGGCCCGAGCAAGGGTGTGACGTCGCGTATGAAAACTGCGGTCAGTTCGCTGGTGTCACTAGCTGATTCAGCTAGTCGTGAGCTCACGGTACTTCCTTCCGCGGTGGCATCGATCCGCTCCCCGGTGACCATCACCACCTCCATATCTGACGATTGGCTAATGATGTCCATGGTGGTGTGAATGACCACCGCAGGGTTTGCCAGTACCAGACAACGATGGCGCAGCGCTTTGTCGTGTTTCGACAGCGCGCGCGGTTAGTCAGTGTCGGTGGCCGC
>JAJKIB010000291.1 GCA_021154745.1 Mycobacterium sp. | reverse complement strand
CGCTCGGATTGTCTTGGCGGACATACCTATTGCATGCCCGCATGCTGCGGGCGATGGCGCTGCTGGCCGCCCCGGGGCAGTCGGTGCAGGAGACGTCGACGGCCGTCGGATTCGAGAGTCTCAGCGCCTTCACGCGGGCATTCACACAGTTCTGCGGGGAGACACCGTCGACGTATCGCAAAAGGCTTGGCGGCGTGAGGGTTTGACGGTCAATCAGTATGTCGGTACAGCCCGTCGTGCAGCAGGGTATTGACTGAGTCGTGCCACCGTTGTAGCTGTGCGGGCGTGGTGAGCGAATCAGGGAGTTGGCGTTCGACGTGGGCACGTAGGGTCATGGTGCCCAGAGCTAGCACAAGCGAGTTGAGGGCGGCCCGCGTGACATCGACATCAGTTCGCACTTCATCGGGTTCTTTGCGTTGGTTCCATCGGACGAGACCGAAGGCCGCGAGGGTGTCGAAGATCGTGGTCCCTAGCGGGCTGCCTTCGATGAGTGCGCGGCCGACGTAGTCCACGACGTCCGGATTCTCGGCGATCATCCCGGTGACCCTGCCGCCCATGTCGACGATTGAGTCGGCGGGCGGTGGCGGAATTGGCGGCGCGATGGTTGCAACCACTACCGCCATAACGTGGTCATCGACCGCCTTGACGAGTCCGGCCTTGTTAGCGAACTGATGCTGCACCAAGCCGACGGATACGCCCGCGGCTTCGGCGACCGTGCGTAGGGACGTCACCGAAGTCCCATACGTGGCGAAGCTTCTCAACGCCGCCGTTCGGATCCGCTCGATACTCGAGCGCTCCTCAGCACTAACTCGGTCAAGCTCCGGCAGCACGGTCATCACTCATACACCCAGGTGAGGGCCGTCATATTCGGCGCGGTCGACAATATGTCCGTATCGCTGATACAGTACAGCCATATTGTCGGCTATTAGCGAAGGGCGGACTGGGTGCAGGACTCGGGGGTCGCGACAGTCGTATGTGCGCGGGATCCAGACCGGTGGACGACGGTGGCCGACGAAGGCGCTAAGGCGCTGTGTCGAGCGTGCCCACGGCGGTGGGAGTGCGCCCAGGAAGCGTGTGAGACTCCGGGCGCGGAGGGTCTATGGGCCGGGGTTCTGATACCACATGCCGGTCGCGGACGGCGATTCGCGCTGAAGCAATTGCGATCGTTGGCGGAGCGCAACGGGTTCCCAGTTCGAAAAGCCTGAATTCTTAACCAGCTTGGTGACTGCGAAGGTTTGGCCGTAGGCGATTCGGCGTGATCTCGGCATGCGCAGTTAGGTCGTCGATCAGCACCTCGGCGTACTCGACCAGACCTTCTACGTCGACGGCATATGGCGCGGGCTTGTCTTCGTGGGCAAGGCGAGCCGACGAGCGGCGAAGCAGAGTGATCGCCCCTTTGATGTTGCCGCGCTGGACATGGGTGATCCCGACCGCGAGCTGGGCAAGGGATTGCCACAGAGTCCTCTCATCGACCGGGCCGTTCTTCCATGCCGCCTCGAGCACCTCGTGCGCGTTGAACGCCAAGCCCCGATCCAGCAGATCCTGCGCATAGCCGAGGGTTTCGGCCGGCGACAATTCCAGGTCATCGGGGATGCGCGGAACGCCCTCGCGGCCCTGCGGAAGTGGCCGACCAAGGGCGTCGCGCGGACGGGCGCTTCGGGGCCGGCCGGATTCGTCGCGATCACGGTCAGCCATGTGCCCATCATGGCTCACACATCGGAGCAGTGGGTGATCGTGCTACACAGGCTGCCATGAGCCCGACTGCCGATCAGACACGTTGGATAGATGCGACCGATCAGGCTCCGCTCGTCGCGTCGGGCGAGGTGTCACCGAGCGAGCTGCTGGAGGCGGCGATCGAGCGCATCGAACGCATCGATCCGGCCCTCAACGCGGTCGTCATCCGGTGGTTCGACCACGCCCGCGAGACGGCTGCGAGCGCCGATCTTCCCGACGGCCCGTTCCGCGGCGTGCCGTTCCTGATCAAGGATCTCTTCGCGACATATGCGGGGCAGAGGATCAGCAACGGCAACGTCGCGTTCAAGGAGGCGCACGTCATCGCCGATGCCGACACAACACTCGTCGGCCGCCACCGTACCGCCGGGCTCGTCGCGTGGGGCGCGACCCGAAACCCGTGGGACACGACGCGCACGCCCGGCGGAGCGGCCGCCGCGGTCGCGTCGGGAATGGTGCCATTCGCCCACGCCAGTGACGGCGGTGGCTCGATCCGCATCCCTGCATCGTGTTGCGGCCTCGTCGGGCTCAAGCCGAGCCAAGGTCGCATCACGCTCGGCCGACTACGCGACGAGAGCGGACTGGCGGTCGAGCACTGCGTCAGCCGCACTGTTCGTGACTCGGCGGCATTGCTTGACGCGACGTTCGGCCCTGGCGTCGGCGACACCGTGATCGCGCCGCCGCCCACACGTCCGTACGTCGAGGAGCTGGGCGCCGATCCGGGTCGGCTGCGCGTCGGCATCCTCGACCACCACCCACAGGGCGGGCGGGTCGACGCGGAGGTCACCGATGCGGCGCGGTCCGTCGGTAAGCTGCTCGAATCGCTGGGACATCACGTCGAGGAGGCGTGGCCAAAGGCATTGGAGGACAAGACGTTCGGCTCCAAGTTCGGCGCGCTGTGGAGCGCCAACGTTGGACTCTCGCAGCGCCGCTTCGAAGAACAGCTCGGTCGCCCGCTTGAGGATCGAGAACTGGAGCCGATGAACCGGATCCAGGCCGACTTTGCCAAACACTTCACCGCCGTTGACTACGGGTTCGCGCTGTCAGCCGTCGCCCAGTACCGCCGGGCGATGCAGTCGTGGTGGCACGACGGCTGGGATCTATTGCTCACGCCGACGCTTGGCGAGCTGCCGCTCAAGCTCGGCACGATCGTCAACGATCCCGACAACCCGATGTCGCCGATGCGTCGCGCCGGCGATTTCGTGCCGTTCACTCCGCCGTTCAACACGAGCGGCCAGCCGGCGATCAGCCTGCCGTTGGAGTGGACGGCCGAGGGCTTGCCGGTCGGTGTGCAGCTCGTCGCCGCTTACGGTCGCGAAGACGTCCTGTTCCGCATCGCGAGTCAACTCGAGCAGGCAAAACCCTGGACTCACCGCACACCAGAAATCTGACCCGACAATTCGGGCCAGATGTTTTCCGCGTCAAGCGGTCCGTGATGGCCCGCAGGGTTCGGCGCCCGAGAGGCAGGTAGGAGCTCCCCCACGACTCCTACCTGCTCACTCGCCTAGACCCGGCGAGCTCGTCCCTGGCGGCGGCGAATCCCTCCGTCGCCGACAATCCAGAGGACATCGTGAAACACACGATGGCTTAGGTGAGGCTGGCTCGCAGTGGGGCCGCGCAGAGGCCCTAGTACGCCTGTCGGTTGACAGCCGGAACTGAGCCTGATTGCGGCAGTACAGCACTGCGACGTCTCTCCTCACCGAACTGCCCATTCGTCCGAAGGATGAAATGAAGGTGGATGGGTGCAAATGCAGTGTGCGCGTGCAACAGGTATGAATTCATGAGGAGCATTCCCTGTCTTTGATGTGCTCCCGCCCGGGCAGGGTCGTGTTGCCGGTCTCGGCCGCGACCAGGAGGGCTGCGCGCCTCAGCCGTTTGCGGTGGCGCCGCGCGAAGCGTCAAGTTATGAAGCGCTCATTCCGATCGCACATGCGCCACCGGTAGCTAGCCGTCTCTTCCCCCTATCGGACCCAGCCATGCCGACCGGGTTTGCCCACGATCCCGGGAGCCGCCGAAGGAGACGCCTGCCGCAGGCCACGATCACACCCATCGACAGGGCAAACAGTGCCAACGCCAGCTAGCAACTCATAGGGAATTCTCCCTATATCTTTGATTTGCCCCGGACCGTATCTTTGATTGGCCCCGTGCCTGCGCCGTGGCGTCGGAGCATTGGCACATCAAGGGAGTGAGGGCGATGCGGACGCCGACGGAGATCCTGCTGGAGCGAGAGTCGGTGCTTACCCAATTGGGTGAGTTGGTGCAGCGGGCTGGGCGCGGCGCCGGGCAAGTGGTGCTGCTGCGTGGAGAGGCAGGGGTCGGCAAGACCGCGGTGATCCGTCGCTTTCTCGCCGGCCTAGACGAGCGGGTGCAGGTGCTGCGCGGCTCCTGTGATCCGCTGGCGACGCCACGACCGTTGGGCCCACTCATCGACATGCTGGCCCAGTTGCCGGGCCCCCAGGCTGGCGAGTTGGCCGCGGCGGTCGACCGCGGTGACGCCGAGGCCATCTACGCCAACCTGCTGGCGTTGTTCACTGACGGCAACACGTGGGTGTGCGCAATGGAGGACGTGCAATGGGTCGACGGCGCGACGTTGGATTTGCTGCGATTCCTGGCACGGCGGGTGGGGTCGCTGCCGGTGCTGTTGCTGGTGTCCTACCGCGACGATGAGGTCGGCACGCAGCATCCGTTGGCCGTGGCGCTGGGCGACGTGGCTACCTATGAAGCGCTGACTCGGATCGGGTTAACGCGGCTCAGTCGCGACGCAGTCGCAGTGTTGGCCGCCGGTAGTGTGCTCAACCCCGATGAGTTACACCGGCTCACCGGCGGAAACCCGTTCTTTGTCACCGAGATCCTCGCCGCCGGCCGGGATGCGTTGGGAGACAGCGCGCTACCGCGCAGCGTTTCCGAGGCGGTGCGGGGCAGACTGGCCCGGCTGTCGGCGCCCGCGCGAGACGCCGCCCACGCAGCGGCGATCTGCGGCCCACACGCCGGTGCGCGGCTGCTGGAACAGGTGTCCCCGGGCGCGGCGGCGGCGCTGGATGAATGTCTTGACGCCGGGGTGCTGCGCGCCGACGGTGCGGCGGTGGCGTTTCGCCATGAGTTGGCACGGCGGGCCGTGCTGGAACAGATCCCCGCCTATCGGCGGCGGGAGTTACATAAGCGCGCGTTGGCCGCGCTGTCGCATCCACCGGTCCCGCCGGACACGTTGTCGGCGTTGGCGTTTCACGCCGAACAGGCCGGCGACGACGCTGCGGCAGCGCGTTTCGGGCTGGCCGCCGCCCAGCGGGCCGCGGCGGTGGGCGCTCACCGAGAGGCCGCTGAGCTGTACGCGTTGGCGCTGCGGCACGCCGATCACACCCCGAAGCAACAGAATGTGAAGTGGCTGGAGGCGCACGCGTTCGAAAGCTACTTGTGCGGGCTCGCCGACGCAGCGACGCGGTCTTGGCGCGAGGCAATCGCGCTCCGCCACGATCTGGGCGACCGGCTCGGCGAGGGCGAAGATCTGCGCTGGCTCTCACATATGTTGTGGCCGCTGGGTCGCTCCACCGAGGCCACCGCCGCCGCGCAAGCGTCCTTGCAGCTGCTGGAAGACCTTGCTCCAGGTCCGCAACTGGCCTGGTCGTTGGTCAACCTGGCCGCACTAGCCGCCTTCAGGTACGACCCGGCCGCCGCCCAGTACGCGGCCAGGGCGATCAAACTCGGCACCGAATTGGGCGAAACAGCAGTGGTGCTCCGGGCCCGCGGCTGTACTGCGCTGGCCACCGTGCTGCGCACTGACACCGGTTGGGACGAGTTGGACGCGGTGTGGCGAACGCTGACGGACAGCAAGGAGCTGGCCGAACACGCAGGCATCGCCGGTGCGATCATGTGCTGGGCCGCCGTGCTGCACCACGATTTCGAACGAGCCGATCGCTACATCGTCGAGACGACTGCTTTCTGTCGTGACCATGACCTAGGCGCATTCCGACCGGCTGCCGACGGCGCCGCCGCGCTAGTCGCGTTGTACCGCGGGAAATGGGCCCACGCCGAGGCGGCCGCCCATGAGTTGTTGACCCGGCCCGGGGTCAGCCCAATGAATCGGGCCATGCCGTTGCTTACCGTGGCGCTCATTCGGGCCCGCCGCGGCGACCAGCCGGTCATCCCCCTGCTCGATGAGGCCCGCGTCGGCGTCGAACCGGTCGACCTGTTCCGCCTGGGCCCGTTGTGGGCCGCGCGCGCCGAGGCTGCGTGGCTTCGCGGCGAAGACGACACAGCCCGCGCCGAAGCTCAAGCGGGGCTGGCCACCGCACCCGCCACCGGCGCCGACCCGTGGCTAGTCGGGCACCTGCACCGCTGGCTTTACCTGTCCGGCGGACCAAAGGTGAGCGCCCCCGCGAACGGACCGGTGACGCCCTACCGGCTCGAGACCGACGGTGACTGGCGCGCCGCCGCCGACGCGTGGACCGCCCTCGGCTGCCCATACGACGCCGCCCTGGCTCAGCTCGGCGGCGATACCGCCGCCGTCAAACAGGCCCTGGCCACCTTCCGCCGGCTCGGCGCCCGCGCCGCAGCCCGCCGAGCCCGCCAGCGCCTCGCAATGAGCGGCGGCCGCGCCCCCCACTCGCGCCGCGCCGACACTCGCTCCGACCCGCACGGGCTGACCCGCCGCGAACGCGACGTGCTCGAACTGCTTGCTAAGGGGCACCGCGACGCCGACATCGCCGCCATCCTTTTCATCAGACCCAAGACCGTAAGCAACCACGTCAGCGCAATTCTCACCAAGCTCGGCGTTCAGAACCGCACCCAGGCGGCCGCCGCCCACACCCCTCGCCGCGAAACCGCGCAATAACGCACGCCGGGCAGACGACGCGAGGATCCGACGAGCCACGGACGAGCCCGACGCACAACGACGAATTGTCGTGCGATGTCACCGCAGTTGGAGCAGTCGAACGCGCGGCTCGCCCAACGCCGAAAACTGAGCGGTGCGGGAGGAATACTACGATTCGAGACTGTCATCAATTGATGACAGTCTGCGGATGCACTAACGGTGCGGGCGGGGGGACTCGAACCCCCATGTCCGAAGACAATGGAACCTAAATCCATCGCGTATACCAGATTCCGCCACGCCCGCGGCGTGCCGATCCTACCGCCCGGCGCTGCCACGAATCTGTCGGCGCCGCCGCATAGTTTGGCGGCATGCGGTCGGCCGAACAGTTCGAGGCTGCCAAGCGCCTCATAGCAGCCGGAGTCAACGACTGTGCGATCGCCCGACAGCTGGGCATACCGCGGGGCACCATCAAAGACTGGCGGTGTAGACCGCAGATTCGGCGACGGCTGCCGACAGCGTCGTCAGTGTGCGGAGTTGACCATGACTTTTCGACGCTGCCCACAGCGGCATATTGCTACCTGCTTGCCATGTACCTTGGCGATGGCTGCATTTCGCGCCATCCCCGGTCGTGGCGACTCAGAATCGTTCTCGACACGAAGTATCCCGCGATCATTAACCGGTGCCGCTCGGCCATCGACATGTTGATGGTCGGTCAACATGCCGCAGTCCTGCAACTGCCCAAGAACTGCGTCGAAGTTTCGCTTTACTCGAAGCACTGGCCATGCCTGCTGCCCCAGCACGGTCCTGGGATGAAGCACACGCGCAGAATTGTCCTCGAACCATGGCAGCGGACGCTCGTCGATCAAGCCACCGAAGAGTTCGTCCTCGGCCTGATCCACAGCGACGGCTGTCGCGTCGTCGCGAACGACCGCGGCGTCCGCAGCATTCGCTATCACTTCTCCAACAGATCCGAGGACATCCTCGGCCTCTTCACCGCCGCGCTCGATACCTTCGAGATCCCGTGGACTCGGTCGACCAAGTACATCGTCTCCATCTACCGCAAAGCCGCCACCGCCCGCCTGGACGAGTTCGTCGGGCCTAAGGACCGCGCGGTACCGTTGAACGGTGTCCACTACACGGCGTAGGAGACCAGCGCTGATCGCGTTGGTCGCCGTCGCCGCCGCTGTTTGCCTCGCCCTGGCCTGGTGGCAGTGGACCCGCTTCGAGTCGACCTCTGGCTCATTCCAGAACCTCGGCTACGCCCTGCAATGGCCGCTGTTCGCCGGCTTCTGCTTCTACGCCTACTACAAATTCGTCCGCTACGAGGACGCCCCGCCCGAGGCCCGCAAGCACGACTCCGTGACCGAGATTCCCACCGGGCTCCTGCCCGAAAGACCCAAGGCTGCAACGCCTTCCGATGACGACCCGACACTCCGCGAGTACAACGCTTACCTTGCCGAGCTCGCCAACAAAGACAAGGAACACAAGACCCCATG
>JAJKIB010000290.1 GCA_021154745.1 Mycobacterium sp. | reverse complement strand
TGGGCGCGACGATGCGCCAGCGACTGGATCTGCTCTCCAGCGAGGCGTCGGAGGTGGTGCGGGTGGCAGCGGTGCTGCCGGATCGGTTCTCCGCCGGCTTGCTGGCCGCGATGCTGGACCGGTCGCCGTCGTCGTTGATGTCGGCGCTCGAAGAGGCAGTACGCGCGGATCTTCTCGTGGAAGACGGTGAGCGGCTGAGGTTTCGACACGACTTGCTGCGCGAGGCCACCCGGCAGTCCTTGCCGCAATCATTGCGCCGAGCGATGGAACGACAATCCGCGTCGGTCATGCTGAGGATGGGCGCGACACCGGCCGAAGTGGCCACCCAATTGGCGCGCAGCGCCGAGCCCGGGGACCGGGAGGCGGTAGACGCGCTGTGCGAAGCCGCGCAGTCGGTGGGCCACAGCGATGCCAGTGCGGCCGCGGACCTGAGCAAGCGCGCCCTAGAGCTATTGCCCAGCGACGACCTTGACTACGGCTCATTCGTCGCCGACACCGTTAAGTGGCTCAACCGGGCGACCCGTTACGACGAGGCCCAGTCGCTTGCCGACAGGGCGCTCTCCACGGAGCTGTCTCAAGACGACGAAGCCGAGATTCGGCTGCGGATGGCTGCGGGCACAGAGGACCCGGAGCAGCGCATCGCGCAGATCCGCCGGGCGTTGCAGTTGGTCGGTATCAACGACGCCACCAGGGCGCGCCATCAGGCTTGGTTGGCCTACTTCGAGGTGGTCAACGGCCTGCATGTGGATGCCTCGGCAGCCAGCGCGGCCGCAGCTGCGGCCAGCGCGACCGGTGATTTGGAAGCCCGCATCGTCAGCGACACCGCGCTTGCCCTGATCGACTATCAGGACGGTTACGCGGTGCGCGCCCTTGCGCGGATGGACGAGGTAGATGTGCTGACGCGCAGCGGCGACGCGGCCTTCGGTGGCGTATACGCGGCAAAGCGTCGCGCAGCGCTGATTGTTGGCACGGGCAGCTTGAGGGAAGCCTGGGAGCAGGTTGCCGAAGGTACCGAGAAAGCACATCGCGAACGCAACGCTATGGCGCTTCCCGGTTGGACCCACCTGGGCGGGATGGTTCATGCGGCGGCGGGCCGCTTGGCTGCAGCTCGTGACACCATCGAGGCGTTGCCGCGGCGCGAATGGGCGAACAGAACTGAGGTCAACATTGAGCGCATTCTCGTTCTGGCGGAGGTGGCCGCGCGGACAGGTGACCGAAAATTATTGCAGGAACTGGTATCTGAAGCGCTGGAGTTGTATCGCAGCACCTCGCCCTTGTTGTCCTGCGGCGCGGCTTACGTAGTCGCGCTTGCCGCGTGGCACCGCGGCGACCTTCACGATGCGGTGCGCTGGCTCGGGAGCCAGAACGCGCGTGTCATCACACCGCTGTGGCCTAACGTGTTCGACCAGGTCATCTTGATGTCGCGGGTGGCGTCAGTCGCCGGCGACGCCGGCCTGCGCGGTCGGGTGCTGCAGAGCATCGAGGTGCTGGAACGCGAGCGCTCCGGAGTGGCGTTGTTCGCGGCGGTCGCCCAGCAGGCCCGGGGAATCCTCGAACGTGACGCTGATGCGTTGTTGGAAGCGGCCACCGCGTTGGCCGGGTGGCGTCCGCTTCTTTACGCCGGTGCCGCTGAGGACGCCGCGGCTGAATTAGCCCGCGCCGGAGCCGATGCGGAGGCGATCGAGAGCCTCCATCGGGCTTTCGACACGTTCGTGGAATGCGAAGCGATCGCCGATGCGCGGCGGGTCGGCCGCGAGTTGCGCCGCCTGGGTGTGGAACGGCGCATCGTCGCGCAGCCGAGGGCCAAGACGGGCTGGGACAGCCTCACCGACGCCGAGCTCAAGGTCATCAACCTCATCGCAGAGGGCGCGACCAACCGCTCTGTCGCGGAACAACTGCACCTGTCCCCGCATACCGTGAAGACGCATCTTCACAACGCCTTCGGCAAGCTCGGCATCACGTCCCGAGCCCAACTGACGCAGCTCGTACGCCGCTCGGATGGCCAGTCCCGCTAGCTATACACCGACCCGCCCTTGAAGATCAGCCGCTGGGCGATGGAGCGGCGGTGCCCACGGTGCCAACGTAGTCATTGAGTTCGGGATCGCCGCGACCGCCGTCGCTCCACCCGAAACCCACGTCGGCGAGCGACGACACAGCGGAATCGAGACACAAATGATGAGCACAGTGCTGGGAATGTTGATGATGATGCCGGTGGTGTTCGGTGTCGGTGGGTACGTCTTGGTGGCCCGACGACCATGAGCACCCCCAACGGGCAACGCAGCCGGGCGACTGCGGTAATCGCGGACAACCCATCCGATCTATTAGAGTCTCCGCGACTGCCGGGCAAAACCAGCCCGGGCGGCCCAGCGGGGAACGACGGGGATGCCGAAAAACCGGCGCCCACCCCCGATGCGCCAACTCCGAGCGTTCCCGCCCGGACGCCGGGTTCAACGGATTCGCGGAGTTCAGACGTGATCGGCTCAGATGGACACGGCGACGCGGGCGTCGGAGAAGGCGCCGAGCGAGCAGTTTTGCTCGCCACCAAAGTGCACGTCCCGGCCATGGGGGGACAGCTCGTTCACCGTGGCGCCCTGCTAGGCGCCCTGTCGGCGGGACGACGCAAACTGACGCTGCTGAGTGCGCCCGCGGGCTGGGGCAAGACGACATTGTTGGCGCAATGGGCTTTGGGTGCGGGCGAGGAGCAGCGGTTCGGCTGGCTGTCACTTGATCGTTCCGACAACGACCCGGTGTGGTTCTGGATGTACGTGGTCGCCGCGCTGCAGACGGTCAGTCCCGGGATAGGGTCTCGAGCGATCGAACTCCTGCAGATGGGCGCCGATCCGGTGCAGGTCGTTCTGCCGACCCTGATGAACGATCTCGATGCGACGGCCAGCCCGATCGTGCTCATTCTCGATGACTACCACCTGGTGGTGAATCGAGCGGTTCATGACCAGGTGGCATTCGTCATCGACCGGATGCCGGCCAATCTTCGATTGGTGCTGGCCACTCGATCCGATCCGATGTTGCCGTTGGCGCGACTCAGGGCCGGCGGTGATCTCGTCGAGATGCGAAGCGCCGACCTACGTTTCGAGGCTATTGAGGCACACCATCTGCTTAACGACGTACTCGGGCTGGATTTGGCTGACGAGGATGTCCAGCTGCTGCACCGACGCACCGAAGGATGGGCCGCGGGCCTCTACCTTGCCGCCCTCTCGCTTGCCGGGCGTCGTGATGCAGCGGCGTTCATCACGACGTTCGCAGGCGACAACCGCCATATCGTCGACTACTTGATGGCCGAGGTCCTCGACAGTCAGCCAGTGCAAATGCGCAGCTTCCTGCTGCGCACGTCGGTCCTGAGACGACTCAGCGGTGCGCTGTGCGACGCGGTGCTGCAAACCTCGGGCTCGGCCTCGATGCTGGAGAGAATCGAGCGCGAAAACTTGTTTGTGGTGCCCCTGGACATGTCGCGTCGCTGGTACCGGTATCACCACCTGTTCGGCGAGTTGCTGCGCGCCGAGTTGCAGCGCATCGAGCCCGATCTTGTTGCGGGTCTGCACCGACGAGCGGCGGCCTGGTTCGAGGCCGAGGGCCTTGTCGACGAGGCAGTGCGCCACCTGGCCGCTGCCGGTGACTTCGCCGAGTGTGCTGATCTCATCGCCGCCGACTGGGTCAATGAGTTCAACGGCGGCGGCCTGTCAACTGTCTCCGGCTGGCTCGATCTGCTTCCAACCGATACCGTCCTTCACGACCCGCGGCTGAGCGCGGCACGGGCCTGGATCGCGTTGAATGTTGGCCAGTTCGATGACGCGCGCGTGTGGATTGAGGCGATCGAAGCCGCGGCTGACACCGTCGATCACAGCAGCCTCGGCGCTGAACTCGTCGCCTTGCGTGAGGTCCACGCGTTCAAGACGGGTGACCTCGCCGCAGCACTCGAGGCGGCTCGCCTCGCGATCACCCTCGACTTCGACAACGCACTGCAGGCACGGTCGGCCGCCTGCTGCATCTACGGATCCGCGCTGTACTTCTCGGGCAGCATCGACGAGGCCCAAGCCACCTTCCGGCGGGCCGCGCAGCTGACTGAGAAGATCGGTGATCGGCGACGCCGTATCTATGCGCTGGGTTATCTCGCGCTGATCGCGGCCGAATCTGGTCAGCTCGCACATGCCGAGGACCAGATTCGTCGCGCGACCGGCAGCAGCAGCGACCTCGCCGAGGGCGAGCACTTCATCAACGCAATGGTGCCGTTAGCGGCGGCCACCGTCCTCGATGTGCGTGGCGACACGACTGCCGCCGCAGACGCAGCTCACCTGGCTGTCGGCTTGGCCCGCAAGGGCGGAGGAATTCTCGAACTCGCCAAGGCGCTGGTCGTCAGGGCCAAAATCCTTGAGCGCCTTGGTGATCAGGAGACCGCGGCCGCGAGCCGCAGCGAGGCCAGCGCACTGCTTCGAGGTTGCGCGGACGCCGATATAGCGCAAAGGGTGCTCCCGACGGCCCAGCACCGCAAAAGCGTCGCGGTCAGTTCGCGCAACGATCGCGGCCCGGTCGCCGAAGAGCTCACCGCCAAAGAACATGAAGTCCTTCGGCTGCTGGCCACCAGATTGTCGCGACGTGAGATCGGGCAGCGCCTCTACGTCTCACTGAACACCGTGAAGACGCACCAGCGCGCGCTGTACCGCAAACTCGGTGTTGAGAACCGCGCCGCCGCTGTCGCCCGCGCCCGCGAGCTCGGCCTGCTCTAACCCGCAAAGCGACACCCGGGCCAAGCCAGTCCCGTTCCAGATCGCGACGGGCGCAAACAATTCCGCCGTGATCACCCGGGTGAACAGGCCGTAAGGGTGACGACCAGTCACCCCGCCCGATGGAAGTCTCATCGATAGCAGCCGCGGACCGGCTATGGCTCCATCGGCACAACGAAGGGCCGGCCGCTGCGCGGCGCGGCGGCCGGGTCACGAAGGAATCGATGACACCCAAACGGCGGCCCGCCACGGACAAGGCCCGGGAAGGAACCAGGACATGTCTTCGGACGTCGACGCACAATGTTTGGCATCGGATCGACCATCTAACGGGACCGCGCTGATGAGCCGCCCGGCTGCTGTTCGCGCCGCGATCGGTCACAGCGCCCTCGACCAGCAGTGTCAGCTCGGGTTCCTGGACAACGGATTCCGGTGCTCCCTGCCGGCGGTGGCGTACGTGGAATTTCACATGGTCGGGCATTGCCAACGGTTCGACTGTGATGCGCACGGTAATGCCTGCGGTGTCGTGTGTGCCGATCATCTGGACGCACTGGACTACACCGCGCAATGCACGGCGGCCGAGATGCAACCCACCGCGCTGAGGAGACTATTCAAGCGTGTCGGGCAATGCCCGCCATGCGGCAAAACAATGCTCAGCGCATCCGACATCCTGCAAGCCGTGGTGGCACTTTGATGCCAAACGCATATGCCTCAGGGGTTCACTGCCGCGTCGCACGGGTTTACGCCGCCAGCCATCGGGTCGCAGGCTCGCCACGTCCGCCAACCCCGCAGTCCGGCCTGAGATGACTGCCACATTGACGCCGTCCACGACGCAGAGACCGGCTGGGGCGTCATCGTTGGCGCCGACCACGGTTGACTTGTCGATCATCTCCGACGCGGACATGGCGTGGATGCTCGCCGATGCGGCCGATACGTGTCTGACGGGCCATGAACGCACCATGACATTCGTCGAATTGGGCTGTGGGGAACATCATCTCGCGATCGAGCGGATCCTGAACGCGATTATGTCAAGACCTATGATGCTGCCATTGGCGCTAGTTGAGCGGCTGACCCGCTGGCTGGACGGCTACGCCGGCAGCCCGGAAGAGCCACATCTGCGCACGATGGTCGCTGACGTTCACGCACAGCAATTCCAGCCGGTTCCATTGCGAGGCCAACAGGGATTGCGTGACGATTCACGGCGCACGCCCGCGCCTGCATGCAGCAGTAGCGTCCCGCGACGGAGGCACGCATGACCCGGGAACTACTGCACGCCGACGCGGCCCGGCATTGCGTCAGCAGCAGCTCCCAGCCGTGCGCACCGGTAACATCCGCCCCGACGCCCGGCGCCATGTTCCCGGAACGTCTCGACGCCACCAACCCATCGCGCCGACAGCGAGCAGCTCTGTGCGAGCGAAACACATTGTGGCGCTTGATAACCGTACGCCGCCCCTCGCTATCCGGCAACGCAACCGGCTCGGCGTCACGTTGATGCGGGGGGCAGGGCGAATTCGTGACGTCGTCATCGTCGGATCAGGTCCCGCCGGCTACACGGCGGCGATCTATGCCGCACGATCGGGACTCGACACCCTGGTCGTCGAGGGCCATCTGCCCGGCGGTGCCCTGATGGCCGCAGGGCAGATGGACAATTACCCCGGCTTTTGTCGGCCCGTGTGCGGACCCAGCCTCGCCAGCGCGATGCGGGCACAAGCACATCGTTTCGGTGCCGAGTTCCACTCCGGTGACGTCGACGGGTTGGATCTGCAAGGTGAGGTCAAGTCGGTCGCCATCGACCACGACCTGCGTCACGCTTTTGCGCTGATCCTCGCGATGGGCGCCGTCAACCGGCCCCTCCACGTGCCCGGGGAGGGCGAGCTGCAAGGCAAAGGAATCAGCACCAGCGCCAAAAGCGACGGGGGGCACTTCGCCGGGCGCGAGGTCGCCGTCGTCGGTGGCGGCGACGCCGCCACCGAGGAGGCCCTGTTTCTAGCGCCGCTGGCCCGCCGGGTGACCGTCATTCACCATCGGCCCCGACTGCGCGCATCGACTGCCATGGTTACCCGGCTGCGCGCTCAGCCCAATGTCGTTGTCCTGGACTCCACCGAAGTGCTCGCCGTAAAGGGTCGACACCATGTCACCGGCCTGCGGATGCGTAACGCGCTCACCGCCGCCGAGCATGACATTGACCTGGCCGCTGTGTTCGTGGCCATCGGTCAGATTCCTCGCACTGATCTGCTGGTGGGGCTGGTTGACCTCGACGCCCGCGGCTATGTGCTGACCCGCGACGGCGGCGGCACCCAAACCCACGTAGATGGGGTCTTCGCTGCCGGCGACCTCATCGATCGCCGGTACCGCCAGGCGATCACCGCCGCTGCCAGCGGTTGCCAAGCCGCGCTCGATGCGCATCGCTGGATCACCCAATCGCACAGTGTCACAACCACTGTCACCATCAGAAAGGGCCAAGCACCGACATGACTCAGTCCCATTCGATCACGGTCACCGACGCCTCATTTAAGGCGGACGTCCTCGAAAGCACCATGCCCGTACTGGTGGACTTCTGGGCGCAGTGGTGTGGTCCCTGCCGCGCCGTGGCACCAGTGCTCGAACAAATCGCCGCCGAAAACGCGGAACGCCTCACCGTAGCCAAGCTCGACGTTGACGCCAATCCGTTGACCGCTCAGCAATACCAGGTGGTGTCCATCCCGACCCTGATCGTGTTCAAGGATGGTCAGCCGGTCACCCGCATGGTCGGCACCCGCGGAAAGTCGGCCCTCCTTAGCGAACTCAGCGACTATCTCTGAACCGTTCGCAGGAGCGTGCGCGCCAGACTCGACCCAATCCCGATTTCCGTCTCGGTGGATCGGAGTCCGCGTCGGGTTCTCACCCGGGTGAATGACGCAGTGGGCGACGACAACCCGCCCCTCTGGACGGCACGATCATTGCCCAGGGATCAGCGCGGATTTGACGGTGTCCTAATCGGGCAGTGGACCGCGCTGGGCGGCATCGACGAGATGGTGAATGGAGACCGCACTGATGGAGAACGCTGAGTTCGATGACGTAGCAGCCCATCTGCTTGAACCAGAAGAAAGTCTGGATTCAGAACAGACTGGCATCGACCTCGACGAGGGCTATTCGCCCCCGGAACGCCCGCGTGAACTCGGGGCCTGGGGGCTGACCGCCAGCGAAGCGCGCAGGCATGAAAGTCTGGCACGCCGGCTGGCCCGTGAGGTACCCGACGTGACTGACCGGTGGGACGGCGACGGAATCGGTGACATCGCCGACAGCGACGGAGAGCCTATCGACGATCAGGTCGGCGGCACCCGTGCAGGTCGGCTGGTCGCCTTCGGCGTTGACCCGACAGATCCCACAAGCGATTACCGCGCCCACGATGTCGGGATCGACGGCGGCGCCGCGTCGGCTGAGGAAGCAGCGATGCATATCATCGCCGATGAAGACACCTTCGGCCGGAATCGGCTTTAATCCGTGGCTCACATACGCGAAATCATCGAAGGCCAGACCGCGCAAGCTGTCGAGGCAATGCTCTTGCTCAGGCCTCGCTGGAAGACCGTCGACGCCGTCATTCACTTCATCGACACCAAGCTTCGGCCGACGGGCTATCGGCTGGTCGGTGCGTTCGAGCATTCCTCGGGCACGGCGACATCAATCATTGGTTTCCGTGAGTTGTGGTCGACCGCACACGGGCACTACATGTACATCGACGATGTGAGCACACTAGAGACCGCCCGTGGCAACGGACTTGCCGACGAACTCATCCGGTGGGTAATCGCTGATGCCAAGCGTCGCCGATGCGACGGAGTCCATCTGGATTCAGGCGTTGGGAGCGATCGGGCAGCCGCACATCGGCTGTACATGCGGAACCACATGCGGATCTCAGCCCATCACTTCTCGCTCGAAGTCGACACCTGACAAATCCGCATATCGCACCAGTAATGCACGAATCTACGACCGTAACCGGTTTCGACGGTTTGGCCGCGGCCCGCACATCGATCTCGGGGTCTTGGTGTGGCCGATTTGACGTGGACCCTTTTGCGCAGCTCCGATTGCACTGCGTCGAACCAAGATAACTGTTCAGCGACGCGTCGTGACATCGGTCTGTCCTCACCCGGGTGAATGAGGGTGCTGGGTGAAGACAGTTCACCCCGGGCCGGGACAGGCTTAATTTTCGACAGACCTGCACGGCGGTCACCGATTGTTTCGGTGCCACACCACACGACGTTCAGCACGGCCTAGCAGGTGAAGAAATCCCGGAAAGGAATTGCGCGATGGGCGCAGGGTTCGATGGTAAGAAGATTGTTGTCGTCGGCGGCAGTGCCGGCATGGGACGCCAAGCGGCACTGGACGTCATCGAGCGTGGTGGCAGCGCTGTGATCATCGGACGCTCGAAGGAGCGTGTCGATGACGCCGTGGCCGAGCTGACCAAGCGGCGGGGTCAAGCCTGGGGAATCGCTGCCGAGCTGACCGACCGATCCGCGGTTGCCGATGTGCAGCGCGAACTATCTGAGCGCCACGGCGACGCGACGCTGATGGTCAATGCCGCCGGCTACTTCATCCCAAAACCATTCTTGGACTACGACACCGAGTTCTACGACTCGTATCTCGACCTCAACTATGCGCTGTTCTTTCTCACCCAGACCGTGGTCGCCGGCATGGTGGCTGGGTCCGCGGGTGGGTCTATTGTCAATATCGGCGCCATGTGGGCGCATCAGGCCATCGGCGCGACACCCTCGTCGGGCTACTCCATGCAGAAGGCGGGGCTACATGCCCTCACTCACAATCTGGCGATCGAACTGGCCGAACATCAAATCCGTGTCAATGCCGTCGCGCCCGCGGTGGTGAAAACACCGCTCTACGAACGGTTCATCCCCAAAGACGAGATCGACGACACGCTCGCGACGTTCGCGCCACTTCATCCCCTGGGCCGCGTCGGCACCCCCACCGACGTGGCCAACGCAATCACCTTCCTGCTCTCCGAACAAGCAAGCTGGATCACCGGCACGATTCTCAACGTTGATGGCGGCATCATGGCCGGCCGCAACTAGCACCCCGGCCTAACGGCGGACGCAAACGCCGCACTCACCACAAGGAGCACCTCTGATGCACGATTACCATAAGAATCCCGCCGCAGGCGCCGCGTTGCGCCCCGAGCAGTACTACGTCACCCAAGAAAGCGGCACTGAACGGCCTTTCACCGGCGAATACCTCGACAACCACGAGCCGGGCATCTACGTCGACGTGGTGTCTGGTGAGCCGCTGTTCGCCTCGCTCGACAAGTTCGACAGCGGTACCGGCTGGCCAAGCTTCACCCAACCGATCGACGCCGACAACATCATCGAAAAGTCCGACCACCGCCACATTATGGTGCGCACCGAGGTGCGCTCACGCTACGGCGACAGCCACCTCGGGCACGTCTTCACCGACGGACCCCCGTCCAAGGGCGGCCTGCGCTACTGCATCAATTCCGCTGCACTGCGCTTCATCCACCGCGACAACCTCGAGACGGAAGGTTATGGGAACTACCTGAGCCTTTTCGAAACCACGGAAGTCCCACTGCAGCAGAGTGATTCGCATGAACTCACGGAGCCGCGCCGATGACCACCAGCACCGCGATTCTCGCAGGCGGATGCTTTTGGGGCATGCAGGATCTCATCCGCCGGCTGCCCGGCGTGGAAGCGACCCGCGTCGGCTACACCGGCGGTGAGAACTACCACCCCAGTTACCGAAACCACCCTGGCCACGCTGAAGCGATCGAGATCACCTACGACCCCAACAAAACTGACTACCGGTCCCTGTTGGAATTCTTTTTCCAGATCCACGACCCGACAACAAAGAACCGCCAGGGCAACGACATCGGCACCAGCTACCGTTCGGCGATCTTCTACCTCGATGACGACCAGAAGCGCATCGCCTGCAACACCATCGCTGACATCGACGCATCGGGACGGTGGCCCGCGCCGGTGGTCACCGAGGTAACGCCGGCCAGTGACTTCTGGGAAGCCGAACTAGAACATCAAGACTATCTGCAGCGCTACCCCGGCGGCTACACCTGCCACTACGTGCGGCCGGAATGGAAACTGGCTTCCCGCAGCGCATCTGATGGCGCAGCGCGCACCACGAGCGAGTCGAGCCACCATGAATGAGAACCAGCCTGCGCGGTCTCACCACATGTCGGTGCGGGATCGGCAGATACTGGCCGCCGCGTACGCGCCGGCTATCGCATTCGCCGCCGTGTTGATTGCCGCGCGAATCTCACGTACGCGCCGACGCCAGTCGCGGGCAGCTACGTGATGACGCAAAACCCCATTCTGAGCGCGCTGTCAGCTGCGGGGGTGTCGGTCTGGTTGGATGACCTGTCCCGTGACCGCCTGACATCGGGCAACCTGCAGCAGCTGATCGACACCCGAAGCGTCGTGGGCGTCACCACCAACCCTTCGATCTTTCAACACGCAATCTCCCACGGCCATGCCTACACGCGGCAGCTCGCCCAATTGGCCGAAAACGGCACCGACGCCGATTCGGCGATCCGCACCGTCATCACCGACGACGTGCGGGCAGCCTGCGACGTCCTGCGCCCGCAGTGGGAAGCCTCCGGCGGTGTGGACGGGCGGGTATCGATCGAGGTCGACCCGCGGCTGGCCCACAACACCGAGGCGACGGTCAGCCAAGCCGTCGAGCTGTGGAAGATCGTCGACCGGCCGAACCTTTTCATCAAGATTCCGGCCACGACGGCCGGGATGCCGGCCATCACCGCCGCAGTGGCCCAAGGTATTTCAGTCAACGTGACACTCATCTTCTCCGTCGAGCGCCACCGTCAGGTGATGGATGCTTACCTGGCCGGACTGGAAGCGGCACAATCCGCCGGGCGCGACCTTGCCGG
>JAJKIB010000289.1 GCA_021154745.1 Mycobacterium sp. | reverse complement strand
TGCTCGACCGGGCGCTCGAGCTCGCCAGCCACATCGCGGAGGTGCCCGGCCAGGTGATGTTGGGGCTCAAGGAGATCTACACGACCGGCGCCGCCGCCGTGGTCGACCCGGGGTTGGCCGCGGAGGAGAAGATCGCGTACGCGCAGCATCGAGACTTCGAAGGCCTCGGCGATCAGTTCCGCGCCGTGTCCGAGCGCAACAAGCGACAGATCGACCGGCCGGAATAGCACAGAGCACCTTCTGGTTGCCGGACACATGGCATCGCTGACTGGCAAGACCGCACTGGTAACCGGAGCATCGCGAGGAATAGGACGCGCGATTGCGACGAGACTCGCCAACGACGGCGCACTCGTGGCCGTGCATTACGGAAGCAACGAGGCAGCGGCGGCGGACACGCTGGCGGAGATCCAGCGGATGGGCGGGCAGGCGTTTCCTGTTCGCGCCGAACTCGGCATGGACGACGACGTCGATACGCTGTTCACCGCTCTGGAGGACGGGCTCGACGGCCGTCCGTTGGACATACTGGTCAATAACGCGGCCATCGCGACGTATGAGGGCACTATCGAGGGCGCGACACAGGATCTGTTCCAGCGCGAATTTGCGATCAACGTCCGGGCGCCGTTCTTCATCACCCAACGCGCATTGCCGTTGCTCCGCGATGGCGGTCGCATCATCAATATCTCGTCCGGGGTCACCTGGTTTGCGCAGCCACACATCGTTTACTCGATGACGAAGGGCGCACTGAACGTGTTCGGCCGCTCACTTGCGAATACGCTTGGCGATCGCGGAATTACGGTCAACAACGTGTCGCCCGGCGTCACCGACACGGACATGAATTCGTGGCTACACGACAGTGATGAGGCGGTATCGAGCATCACCGACATCGTTGCGCTGAACCGCATCGGCCAGCCGGCCGAAATAGCCGATGCGGTCGCGTTCTTCGCCTCTGACGACAGTCGTTGGATCACCGGCCAAACAGTCGAGGTCAATGGCGGTTTGTACCTCGGTCCGAAGTCACAGCCGAGGTAGTCGCGGTAACGAGCGGTAGGTTACTGACGTGCCATCGCAATGCGAATGGCGTCCGCCGGCGAGACTAAGTGTTCGTCGGCTTGAGCCGCGTCCGCGATCGCGATCTGTACCCCTTTGACGCGGCCGTTGAAGGCGTTGCCGTGTGGGCCGTAGTCCGGGGAGACCGGAGCGCCGGTGTCCTCGCCGACGTCGCAGCCGTCGTCAGCGGAGAAGACCATCGGCAGCGTCGCTGGGATCTCCCCATTGCCGACGTTCTCGCCGTCGGCGTACAGGGTCACCTTGCCGCCCTTACCGAGGCCGCCGCCCGCGTAGTCGAACTCCATCCGTACCTGGTGGTCACCCGCGGGGAGCCGGTCTTCGGCCTCGACGTAGAAATGCTGCACGCCGCCCAGGTTGTAGCAGTACTTGAGCTTGCCGTCCTTGGCGTAGAGGCTCCAGCCACCGATGTTGGCGCCCTGAGCGATGATCACTCCCTCGGCGCCGCCGTCGGGCACCACGATCTCGGCCGTCACCGCGTGGGACTTATTCTTGATACTGACAACACAGTTCTCCGACAGGCGTCCCATACCGCCGAACAGCAGCTGGGTGTTTCCCTTGATCAGCACCGGCCTACCCGCAACGTCTGGGTTCATCCGGCGCTGAAGGTCATCGTCCATCGGCAACACGTTGTAGCGCGTCGCTTCGATGAGCCAAAGTCGCTGCAGCTCATGGAGTTTCTCCGGCATCTCCCTCGACAGGTCTTTGGCTTGGCTCCAGTCCTTTGTGGTGTCGTAGAGCTCCCAGACGTCGTCGTCGAAGGCGGGGACTTCCTCGCCGATGAGCAGCCATGGCGTCTTGTGCCGCGTCACGGCGGTCCAACCCTTGTGGTAGATGCCGCGATTGCCGAACATCTCGAAATACTGCGTCTCGTGTTGGTCCGGCGCGTCGGCATCGTTGAAGGAGTACAGCATGCTGACCCCTTCAATGGGTGACTGCTGCACGCCGTTCACCGAGATCGGCTCGGGCAGCCCAGCCGCCTCGAGGACCGTCGGGGCGATGTCGATGACGTGGTGGAACTGCCAGCGCGGTTCGCCCTTCGCGGCAATTCCTTTGGGCCAGTGGACGATTGTGCCGTTGCGCGTCCCGCCCCAATGCGACGCGACCTGCTTGGTCCACTGGTAGGGGGTGTCCATGGCATGCGCCCATCCCACGGCGTAATGGTTATAGGTCTCCGGGCCGCCGAGTTTGTCGAGCCGCTCCATCAGGAACTCTGGAGTCTCGACGGCTGACATTCCGTTGAAGTTCAGCATCTCGTTGAACGTCCCGTTGAGTGTGCCTTCACCCGACGCGCCGTTGTCACCGATGATGTAGTAGACCAGCGTGTCATCGAGAACGCCGATGTTCTGGAGGCCGTCGAGCAGACGGCCGAGGTGATGGTCGGTGTACTCCAAGAATCCCGCGTAGACCTCCATCTGGCGGCGCAGGACCGGCTTGAGCGCCTCGGGCATCTCCTCCCAGGCCGGAATCTCATTGTGGCGCGGCGTCAGTTGGCAGTCCGGGGGGATCACGCCGAGCTGTTTCTGCCGGGCGAAAGTCTCGTCACGCAACTTGTCCCAGCCATCGTCGAACTTGCCCTTGTACTTATCGGCCCACTCCTTCGGCACATGGTGGGGCGCGTGCGTGGCGCCGGGAGCGAAGTAGACGAAGAACGGCTTGTCGGGCGCAAGAGCCTTCTGCTGGCCGGTCCAGGCGATGGCCTTATCGGTCATGTCCTCCATGAAGTGGTAGCCCTCTTCGGGAGTCCGGTCCGGCTCGACCGGGTTGGTGCCCTCGTAAAGCGTTGGGTACCACTGATTCGCCTCGCCGCCGATGAAGCCGTAGAAGTACTCAAACCCCCCACCACCCGTGGGCCAGGCGTCGAACGGCCCCACCGGACTTGTCTCCCACACCGGCACTTCATGGCACTTGCCGAATTGCGCCGTGTTGTAACCGTTCAACTTCAGCGTCCGCGCCAGTGGCGACATCGTGTTGGGCAGCACCGAGCTGTAACCCGGGGCCCCGGTGGCGATCTCGGTGATGCCGCCCATGCCTGTCGAATGGTGGTTGCGCCCCGTCAGTAGCGCCTGCCGCGTCGGCGAACACAACGCGGTGGTGTGAAACCGGTTGAATTTCAAACCACCAGCTGCGAGCCTCTCCGCGTTCGGAGTCTGACAGGGCCCTCCGAAGGCGCTCGCCGATCCGAAGCCAGCGTCGTCAAGCAGGATGATCAGCACATTGGGCGCGCCCTCCGGCGGATGAAGTTGCTCAATCGGCGGATACGTTGTGTCGGGGTCCTTGGCGTCATAGGTGATCAGACCTGTCCGAGGCGCGCTGGGGATCGGCAGGTGGGATCGGGCCATCGCCTTCTCATCGGTCATGATCTGGCCTTCCATCTTCGAGGCCGACCTGGCGGCCCAACAATCAGCGACAACTGCTTCTCTCGCAGTGTCGTCCAGTACCTCGCCCGCCGCTCCCGAATCGACGCACCCTGCGGCATAGCAATCTGGAAATGAGGATCGGCTCTGATGACGGCGCCGAAATCCGATGCCACCACGCTGGGCTCCCGGCATCACAGTTGCTCATTCGCAACTTTGCCTTCTTCGGTTTGTGGTTGGCTATTTGCTGTCGGTAGCCGCCCCCGTTGACGACCGCCGAACACTCGATGAAGGGAGCCAAGGATGTTGCGATCAGGCCGTACGACCTGCCGCGCGGTAGCTGCAGTGATCGGTACCGGAGCCATGGCCGCTGCGACGTTGTTCTGTGGGGCATCGCTGGCGTTCGCTCAACCCACGCCCGCGCCGCCACCCCCGCCGCCGGGTTGCACGGCAGGCGACCTTGCCCAGGTGTCGGCCGGTGTCGCATCGGCGACTGCGGACTATCTCTTCAGCCATCCAGATGTCAACGCCTTCTTCACCAGCCTTCACGGGCTCCCACAGGAGGAGATTCGCGGTGACATACAGAACTACATGAACGGCAATCCCCAGGTTCATTCCGAACTCACCGGAATCCGCCAGCCACTGACCGACCTAAGGGCTCGCTGTGAGCCAGTCGCGTAACGGGCGCGGGGCCGACATTTTCATTTCTGATCCACGGTTTTCACCATGTGTCATCCCGGCGAGGAGACGAGCAAGATGAGTCATTGGATGCGGTCATTGAACACGGCGACGGCGGTTGCCCTCTCGCTCGCAGCCGTTCCCGGCGTCATCGTCATTCAGACCCCAGGCATCGCTCAGGCCGACGTATGCGTTAGCGCCGGGCGACGCGTTTCTGTGTCGGGATGCGCCAACATCGCCGACACCGTCGCACCGTACGTTCCGCCGCCGGCCTACTACGCGCCATTGCCGGAGGATCCACCGCCGCCACCCCCGAACGTCAGCGGGTGCGTGAGCTATAACGGCCGGTGGGTCAACGCCGCCGGGTGCAACTAGCCGCGCTCCTCTTCAGAATGAACTCGACCGTCCGCTGTCCGCCGAAGTCGGGTCGGGGCTCCGTTGTCATGTCGACCTGCTTGCGCGCCTGCTCGAGCACCGGTGTGCCGGGATCCAGCACTGACAGGTACTCCTCGTGTGCGGCGAGTGACGCGACGGCGACGTCGATGTAATAGTCATCCACTACCTCGTAGTGCGTGGGCTCCGGCCCGTTCTCGAACAGCCAGCGCGGCGGGTCGTTGAGCGAGTCATAGGCCGCCGCAACGGCGTTCGAGAACTCGATGTGGTCGCGCTGGTTCGGCACGCCAGGCGCCCATTCCGGCCCGCTGTAGATGGTGAGTACCACGTCGGGAGCGAGCGCGGTGATCGTGTCGGCGATCTTGGCACGCAACTCAGGTGTGTCGCGGATGCGGCTGTCCGGGAAGTCCCAGAACTGCAAATCCCGGACGCCGACGATCGCCGCCGATCGGCGTTCTTCGGCTTCCCTCAGCGGCCCCGCCTCCTCGGGCGGCATGCCCGCGATGCCCACCTCACCCCGGCACGCCAATGCGTAGTACACGGTCTTTCCCTGCGCCGTCCACTTGGCCACCGCCGCCGCGCACCCGTACTCGGGATCGTCGGGATGCGGCACGAGCAGCAGCGCGGTACGCCAATCGGTAGGAAACGCCTCGAGCATCGCCCTCTATGCCACCACACCGTGGACCACGATGGCGGTCGTCTGCGCGATCCAGTCCTCGCCGAGCGGTTCGTCGGGCAGCAGTAATACCCGCAATAGCGTGGCGCCGCCGATCACCTCGACCAGCCGGTTGGGGTCGACATTGGCGCGTACCTCGCCCCGGTTGACCGCGTCAGCCAGCCGCGTGCGCACCGCGGCGAACACGTCGGTGAAGCGGGCCATCACCCGGGCATTGAGCTCGGCGTCGGCAGCCATATCGGCGATCAACCCGGGCAGCGCGGCACGCACCACCGGGCTGGTAAACACGTCGCGGGTGGCGGCCAGCATCGCGCGGATGTCGGCGGCGATGTCGCCGGGTGGCGCCTCGATCGCGGTCGGCGCCGCGGGGAAGGCCGCCTCGTGGACCAATTCGGCCTTGCTGGACCAACGGCGGTAGAGCGCGGTCTTGGTGGTGCCCGCCCGCTCGGCGACCGCGGCCATTGTCAGGTTCGAATATCCGATTTCCACAAGCAGAGCCACCGTGGCGCGCAATATGGCAGCGTCGATACGCGGATCCCGGGGCCGACCGGCACTGTGACCAATTGGTGCTCCTTTCGTCCGCGGGTACTTGTCAACAGATGACGGGTCTGCTTTCATAACGCTACCCACCGTATCGTAATTGTCGGCCGAAGGAAGAACTTGTGGCTACTGAACCGGCTGTCGAAGACGTCAGCCGCCTCCAGCATTCGAGTCGAGATGTCAGCACGCTGCCAGACGTGATGTCACGTTGGTTGTCCACCGTGATGCCAGGCGGCGTCGTACCCAAGGTCACCGTGGAAAGCGGCGTCGACGCCAACGGCATGTCGTCGGAGACGATCATCCTGACGGGCCGCTGGAACGAAGACGGACAGAACCGGGAAGAGAAATGGGTGGCGCGGGTGGCGCCCACTGCCGAGGACGTGCCGGTGTTCTCGTCGTATCGGATGGACCACCAGTTCGAGGTCATCCGGCTGGTGGGCGAGAAGAGCGACGTTCCGGTTCCCCGGGTGCGATGGCTCGAAGCGACGGGCTCGGTGCTCGGCACACCGTTCTTCTTGATGGACTACGTCGAGGGCCAGGTGCCACCGGACGTGATGCCGTATACGTTCGGCGGCAACTGGTTCGCCGACGCACCGGTCGAGCGTCAGCGCGAATTGCAGGACAGTACCGTCGAGGTGATCGCCAAGCTGCACTCGATCCCCGACCCCGAGACAACGTTCGGGTTCCTGGCCGGCGACTCGGAAGCGAACGCTTTGCGGCGCAACCTCAATTGGCTGCAGTCGTGGTATCAATTCGCGGTTCCCGACATCGGCCGCTCGGCGTTACTCGAGCGCGCGCTGGACTGGCTTGAGACGAACTGGCCCGCCGACGTGGCGGCCGCGGATCCGGTGCTGGTGTGGGGCGATTCCCGCGTCGGCAATGTGCTGTATTCCGACTTCCGGCCGGTCGCTGTGCTGGACTGGGAGATGGCGGTGCTCGGGCCGCGGGAGATGGACGTCGCGTGGATCATATTCGCGCACATGGTCTTTCAGGAATTGGCCGGCCTGGCGGGGTTGCCGGGGCTGCCCGACTTCATGCGGGAAGACGATGTCCGCTCGACGTACGCCGAGCTGACCGGCGTCGAGCTGGGTGACCTGCATTGGTTCTACGTGTACTCGGCCGTGATCTGGGCGTGTGTGTTCATGCGGACCAGCGCGCGGCGTGTGCGATTCGGCGAGATCGAGAAACCCGACGACGTGGAGTCGCTGTTCTATCACGGCTCGGTGCTCAAGCGACTGATCGGAGAAGCGTAATGCTCGGCCCAATGGACGAATACCCGGTGCACCAGGTCCCGCAGCCGATCGCGTGGCCGGGATCAAGCGACCGCAATTTCTATGATCGTTCGTACTTCAACGCGCATGACCGCAGCGGCGACATCTTCGTGATC
>JAJKIB010000288.1 GCA_021154745.1 Mycobacterium sp. | reverse complement strand
GTCGACGTCACGCTGCTGGGCCGGTTCTACGAACGGTTCGCCGACCACGCCGTCGAGGTGGCCCGCCGGGTGATCTTCCAGGTCACCGGCAAGCATCCCGCCGAGGAAGAGATCCCCGCCCCCCGCTGAGCCGGCCGGCCGTCACGGCCGTAGCACGATCTTTCCCCTGGTGTGCCGCTGCTCCAAGCTATGAAATGCCTGTTGTACCTGGTCAAGCGGGTATACCTCGGCCACCGGCACTTCCAGTTCACCGGCCGCGATCAACGCCGCGAGCTCCGCCACCACGCCGGCGTCGGCGGCGTCGGCATTTCCCTCGCCCTTGACCCCGAACCGCTCGATGGCCGGAAAATCGATGATCGTGTCGACCCGCTGCGGATCGATGCCGAGTTCGGTCACGGCCAGTTCGACGTAGCCGCCGCCGAAAAAGTCCAGGAACGCGTCGATCTGCCCGTCGGGCGCCACGTCTCTCAGCCGGTTCGCCAGGCCGTCACCATAATTGACCGGAACGACGCCGTGCGCGGTGAGCCAATCGTCGTTCGACGGACCGGCGATGCCCAGCACGGTCGCGCCCGCGCGCTTGGCCAGTTGCACGGCGATGCTGCCTACGCCTCCAGCCGCGCCGGCGACGACAACGGTCTCACCCGGCTTCAACGCGACGGCGCGCACCGCGGCGTACGCGGTGGTGCCAACCACATACAGCGCACCGGCAACCTCCCACGGCACTTCCGGTGGCTTGGCGGTCAGCTGGCCGGCAGGCACGGCGACGAACTGCGCGTGGCTGGCACGGTCGTCCGTGAAGCCGAGCACCTCGTCGCCGACCGCAAATGTGTCGACGTCGGGGCCGACCTCGGCCACGACACCCGCCAGGTCGCTGCCCTGGCCCGAGGGGAACGTCGACGGCCAACGGTCATGCAGCGCACCGCGGCGGATCATCGCCTCGCCGGGATTGACGCCTGCGGCCTTGACCTCGACCAGTACCTCGCCCTCGGCGGGCACCGGCTTGTCGACATCGCGCACCTCGAGCACGTCGACGTCTCCGTATCGATCGAACCGTACCGCCTTGCTCATGGCAGTTACGAACGCGGCAGCGCGTGGACTATTCCCTAGCCGAAGCGGCCGGAGATGTAGTCCTCCGTGGCCTTTTCGTTGGGGTTCGAGAAGATCTTCTCGGTGTCGTCGATCTCGATCAGCCGGCCCGGCTTGCCCGTCGCCTCGAGGTTGAAGAATGCGGTCTGGTCACTCACCCGTGCGGCCTGCTGCATGTTGTGCGTGACGATCACGATTGTGAATTCCTGCTTGAGCTCCGCGATCAGGTCCTCGATCGCCAGCGTCGAGATGGGGTCCAGCGACGAACACGGCTCGTCCATCAGCAGCACGTCGGGCTGCACAGCGATCGCGCGTGCGATGCACAGCCGCTGCTGCTGACCGCCCGACAAACCGCCGCCGGGCTTGTCCAGCCGGTCCTTGACCTCGTTCCACAGGTTGGCACCCTTGAGCGAACGTTCGGCGACGTCGTCGAGCGCCTTCTTGTTGCGCACACCTTGGAGCTTGAGCCCGGCCACGACGTTGTCGCGAATCGACATGGTGGGGAACGGGTTTGGCCGTTGGAACACCATGCCGATGGTCTTGCGAACGCCGACCGGGTCGACCCCGGCGCCGTAGATGTCCTCGCCGTCCAGAAGCACCGACCCCTCGACGCGGGCGCCGGGGATGACTTCGTGCATGCGGTTCAGCGTCCGCAGCACGGTTGACTTGCCGCAGCCCGACGGTCCGATGAATGCCGTCACGCTGCGGGGCTGAACGGACAGCGCGACGTCGGCAACGGCCTGAAACGAGCCGTAGAAGATGTTGACGTCCTTGAGGTCCAACCGCTTGGCCACGAAAGCTCCTAAACCTTCTTGGGGGCGAAGATCTTGGCGACGTACCGCGCCCCGATATTGAGTATGGCGATCAACAGGATCAATGTCAGCGCCGCACCCCAGAGCCGATCGGTCGGCACCGGGTTGGCACCGGCGCCCGCCGACGTCTGGTCGTACATCATGCCGGGCAGCGAGCCCATGAACCCGTTGAACATGTCGAAGTTCATCGCCTGCGAGTAGCCCACCAGGATCAGCAGCGGGGCGGTCTCACCCATCACCCGCGCCAGCGCCAGCATGATGCCGGTGACGATGCCCGACAACGCAGTCGGAATGACAATGCGTGCAATGGTTTTCCACTTAGGCACGCCGAGCGCATAACTGGCTTCGCGCAGATCCATCGGAACGATCCGCAGCATCTCCTCGGTCGCGCGCACGATCACCGGGATCATCAGCAGCACCAACGCCAGCGATACCGCGAAGCCCGATCGCTGGAAGCCGAGCGTGGCCACCCACAGTGCGTAGATGAACAGCGCGGCCACGATCGACGGGACACCGGTGAGGATGTCCACCATGAAGGTCGTCAGCTTGCCCAGTCGGGTGCCGCCGCCGTACTCCACCAAGTAGATAGCGACGAAGATGCCGACTGGGATCGAGATGATCGCGCACACCAGGCCCTGCAGCAGAGTGCCGATGATTGCGTGGTAGACACCACCGCCAACTTGGAAAGCCGTCATGCCGGCCTGTGAGTGGGTGAACCAGACGGGCGAGGTGATTGCCTTGATGCCCTTGGTGATGACGGAGTACAGGACCCACAGCAGCGGGACCAACGCGATCAGCACCGCCAACGTAACTAGCACGGTCGCAACGTTGTTGGTCACCTTGCGGCGCATGCTGACGCCCTGGAAGACGGTGACCTTGACGGGGCGGTCCAACGTCGATGTCATCGTGCTCCCCTCCCGGCGACCGCGGCGCGGGCCAGCGAGTTCACCACGAACGTCAGGATGAACAGCACCAGCCCGGCGGCGATGTACGCGCCTGCTTTGTACTGATCGTTGAATTCGCTTGCGGTGGCGGCGATCTTGCTCGCGAACGTGTAGCCACCGTCGAACAGCGTCCACCCGAACGCCTTCTGCGTTCCGCGAAGGATGATCAGCAGCGCGATCGTCTCACCGAGCGCGCGGCCGAGGCCGAGCATCGAACCGCTGATGTATCCGGACAGACCGAAGGGCAGCACCGTGGTGCGGACGACCTCCCATCGGGTGGCGCCCAGTGCCAGCGCCGCCTCGATCTGCCCGCGTGGCGTCTGGACGAACACCTCGCGCGTCACCGCGGTGATGATCGGGAGGATCATCACCGCCAGCACGATGCCGGCCGTGAAGATCGTTCCTCCGCCCGACACCGACGCGTTGCCAGTCTTGAAAAGGAACAGCCAGTCCAGATTCTTGTTGAGCCACAACGCGATCGGCTTGAGTACCGGCGCCAGCACGTACAGGCCCCATACGCCGTAGATGATCGACGGCACCGCGGCGAGCAGGTCGACCATGTAGGCCAGCGGACCGGAGACCCGCCGTGGCGAATACTGGGTCAAGAAGATCGCGATGCCGAGTGCCACCGGCATGGCGAGGACGAGCGCGAACACCGATACGAACACCGTTACCTGCAGCAGGTCGAAGATCCCGAAGTGCATCGCCGAGGTGTCGGTGGTGATCCAGTTGCCGCCGTAGAGGAGGAAGTTCTCCTCGTTGCGGGCGAGCGCCGGAATCGCGCGCCAGAGCAGGAAGACCCCGATCGCCGCGATCAGGACGACGATGAAGATGCCCGAACCTTCCGCCAATCCGCGGAAGATTCGGTCGCCCAGTCGAACCCTGGCGTTCTTGGAGGGGTCGGTGGAGATGGGTGCCGGCTCGGGGAAGGGCGAAGCAAGCGCTTCGCCCGATCCCGCGTCGGCTGGATTCGGTGTTGTCACATCGACCCTATCGGTCATCGGTCCCGGCACCCATCCTCACCGCAATCGTGCTGACGCGCTACGTATCTATGCAATTGCGTCGATAGACTTGCTGAGGCGCTCCTTGAAGGCGTCGGGAAGCGGGATGTAGCCGGCGGCGGACAGACTGGCCTGACCCTGGTTGGCGGACACCGTCAGGAAGGATTTACCCGCGGCGGCCGTGTCCGCGTCGTATCCCTTCGAGCAGACGACTTCGTAGGTGGCCAGCACCAGCGGGTAGGCGCCCGCCTCCTTTGTGCCGTACAGCGAGTTCAGGTCGAGCGTCAGGTCGTTGCCCTGGGCGGCGAACTTCGCGGCGTCGATCGCCTTCTTGGCGGCGTCGTCGGTCAACTCGACCGCCCCTGCGCCGCTGTCGATCTGCGCGTAGGGCAGACCTGCTTGCGTCGCAAAGCCCTTCTCCACGTAGCCGATGGCGCCAGGGGTCGACTGCACGGCCTGCGCCACACCGGCGGACTTCTGCGCGCCCTCGCCTGCGCCGCCCTGGAATTCACTGCCAGCGCCCTTGGTCCAGCTCTGCGGGGCCGCGGCGCCCAGGTACTTCTGGAAGTTGTCGGTGGTGCCCGACGAATCCGAGCGGTAGATCGGCTTGATGTCGCTGTCTGGCAGGGTGGCACCACTGTTCAGCGCGGCGATGGCCGGGTCGTTCCACTTCTTGATCTGGCCCTGGAAGATCTTGGCGAGCACGTCGCCGTTGACCACGAGCTTGTCGACGCCTTCGAGGTTGTAGGCCAGCGCGACCGGACCGAACACCATCGGCAGGTTCCATGCCGGGTTGCCGCCGCAACGTTCGGCGGCCTTCTGGACCTGCTCGTCCTTGAGCGCTGAGTCGGAGCCGGCGAAGTCAACCTGCTTGGCGATGAACTGATCGCGGCCCGCGCCCGAGCCGGTGGGGTTGTACGAGAGGTTCTTGCCCGAGCAGACCTGCCCCCACACCTTGTTGAACTCCGCGATCGCGTTCTGCTGAGCGGTCGAGCCCTCCGCTGTCAGGGCGGCCTTGCCGCCGCAGTCGGCCGACGCGGTGCCGGTGCCGGTGCCCGATGCACTGGTGCTGGGAGTCGAGGCATTGTTGTCGCTGCCGCAGGCGGTCAGCGTCAGCGCGGCGATCGCCGTCGCAGACAGTGCCAATTGAAGCGGCGTGCCGACACTCTTGCCGATGCTGTTGAGCTTCACTGATCCCACTTTCGGTTGACGGCTTTGAACTCCCCGGCAACGTATGCGGCCGTGGTCAACGGCTTGCGGATGGAAAGTGAACGGGAGGTGAACAGGTCCAGCTCAGCGAATCCGGGACCCCAGCCCCGCTAGGGGACATGGGCCGCATACGCCGCCGCACGCTGAACGCGTTGAAACCCCGTCGCCGATAGGTCTTTACGGCTGCCGAGTTATCTGCTCTGACGTAAAGGATCGGACCGTGTGGCTCGCGCCATCGCGCCCGAAACGAAAAACAATGCCTAGCGGCGGTCGCCCGTGGCGTAGGCGGCGTCGACGCTGAACACGTCGAAACCCAGCCTCTGATAGGTCTTTACGGCCGCGGAGTTATCCGCCTCGACATACAGCATCACCGTCGGCTGTTCGGTTTCTGCTAGCCGCTCGGCCAGATGATGCAGTCCGACCAACGTCAGCGTGGCGCCCAGCCCGCGGCCCTGCGCGGCCGGGTCGACGCCGAGGACGTAGACCTCGCCGAGGTCCCTTCCGTGCACCTTCGTCCAGTGAAAGCCCAACAGCTTGCCGGTGCGCTCGTCGACGGCCATGAAGAGGCCTGCGGGGTCGAACCACGGCTCTCCGCGTCGCTCGGCGAGGTCGGCGTCCGTCCACCCGCTCTGCTCGGGATGCCATGCGAACGCCGTGTTGTTGACGCGCAGCAGCTCGCCGTCGTCGGCCGGGCCGGAGTACGTCGTGATGCGCACACCCTCGGGAACCGTGACTGGCGGCAGGTCGGTCAGCGGCCGCCGCATCTGCAGCAGCTCGCGAACCACGACCATGCCCAGCGCGCCCGCGGTGGCCCGTGCCGGCTCGAGGTTGCCGTGCGCCCAGATGCGGACATCGTGGCCGCCCTCGGACAGCGCGGTGCGAGCCAGCGCCGAGCCGATGCCGCGGCGCCTGGCGTTCGGACGCACCACCAGCTCGGCCGTCGCAGGCGCCTCGGTGAGGTTCAGATAGCCGGAGATGTCGTCGCCCTCGACGGAGAGCAGGTGCCGGGTGCGGTCGTGCGGCAATTCGCGGAGCACCTGGTCGCCGACGGGCGCGACGCCGTCGGCCTGTTTCGCCGCGGCGATCAGTTCGCGGATCCTGCGCTGCTCATCGTCGGACAGTCCCGAGCGCCAGCCGATTTCCAGGCGGGTCACTGACTGCGCAGCGGGTCAGCCAGTGCTTCGGGCAGGCTGTCGGGTGCGTCGTAGCCGCCCGCGTCGTCGACCATGTCGTCGGACACTTCGGCGCCCTGCGCCGGTGGGCGGCCGCGCGCGGGCCGAACCGCCTTGTACCCGACGTTGCGCACGGTGCCGATCAACGATTCGTATTCGGTGCCGAGCTTGGCGCGCAGCCGCCGCACGTGGACGTCGACAGTGCGGGTGCCGCCGAAGAAGTCGTAGCCCCACACCTCTTGAAGGAGCTGAGCGCGGGTAAACACCCGACCGGCGTGTTGAGAAAGATACTTCAGCAGCTCGAATTCCTTATATGTGAGATCGAGCGGTCGGCCGCGAAGCCGTGCGGTGTAGGTGCCCTCGTCGATGACCAGTTCGCCCAGGCTGATCTTGCCGAGGTTCTCCTGGTTGGCCACGCCGCCGCGACGTCCCACCAGCAGCCGCAGCCGGGCGTCGATCTCAGCGGGTCCGGTGCTGGGCAGCAGTATCTCGTCGAGTCCCCATTCGACGTTGACGGCGACCAGGCCGCCCTCGTTGACGACGGCCACCACGGGCACCGACGTCCCCGTCGTTCCCAACAGGCGACACAGCCCGCGGGCGGCGGCCAGATCAGTGCGCGCGTCGACGATCGCCACATCCGCGGTGCCCGCCTCGAGAAGGGAGGACACCTCCGTCGGCGCCGTCCGCACGTTGTGCGCGAGCAGCGACAACGAAGGCAGGACGGATTCGGGATGGGGATCGACGGTCAGTAGCAGTAGATCCAACTGGCCCTCCAGAAGCCATGGGGACCTCGCCCGGACAACGATGTCGGTCGTGACTTCCCAGATTCATGCCTGACATATGGCCGTTACCCGGCCGATGGTCATCCAACGATAGCGCGCTACCTGCCGGTTAGCCGCGCCGAGCCCGATCCTTCGTTGTAGTGGGCAAGAATGTCCGGGTGCGAAAGCTGCTGATCGGTGCGATCGCGACCATGACCACGGTGGTGGTGGGCGCCGTCGGAGCCGACTTCGGGGCGGCGATCTACGCCGAATACCGGCTGGCCAGGAGCGTGCGCACCGCCGCAAACCTGAGTTTCGACCCCTGGGTCAGCATCCTCGGTTTTCCATTCATCTCCCAGGCGATGCGCCACAACTACAACGAGGTCGAGATCAAGGCCAGTGGCGTTGGTCACCCCGTCGCGGGCAAGGTCGGACTGGAGGCGACCCTGCACTCGGTCGACCTCAGCGATACCTCCTGGCTCGTCGGGCCGGACGCCAAGCTGCCGGTCGGCGAGCTGGAGAGCCGCATCATCATCGACTCCACCCACGTCGGGCGGTTCATGGGCATCCCCGACCTGCTGGTCGAGGCGCCGTCGCGGGAGACCAATGATGCCACCGGCGGCACTACGGAATCGGGCATCTCCAGCAACCGGGGACTGGTGTTCACCGGCACGCCCAAGAAGGCCGACTACGACAAGAAGGTCAGCATCGCCGTCGACCTGTCGATCGCAGGGCCCGACCAGACCACGCTGATCTTCACCGCAACCGGCGTGCTGACCGGTGCGGGCACGGCCGACCAGCAGATTCCGCAGGACAAGCTTCCCGCTGTACTCACGGCGTTCAGCACCAGCCTGCCCGGTCAGAAGCTGCCGTTCGGAGTCCGGCCGACCAGCGAGGGCGCCCGCGGCTCCGACATCATCATTGAGGGCATCACCCGGGGAGTAACCATCCCGCTCGATGGGTTCAGGTTGTCATGAGCTCATCAGTGGTGCTCGCGATCACCGTGCTGGTCGCCGCGCTGGGCGTGGCGTATGTGATCGGCCGGCTGCTCACGCTGCGGGCCGGGATGCTGAAGGCTGCCACCGAGGCGAGCAATGTCGACACCTCCGACCTCGGGCTGTCGCACACCGGTCCGACCGTGCTGCACTTCAGCGCGGTGTGGTGCGGACCGTGCGCCGCGGTACGCCGCGTGGTCGACGACGTATGCCGCGATCTGCCTGGCGTCGCGCATGTGGAGATCGACATGGACGCCAATCCCGAAGCAGCCCGACGGCTTTCGGTGATGTCGCTGCCGACGACGTTGATTTTCGACACGGACGGACGGCCGCGATATCGCACCACGGGCGTGCCCAGCGCCGCTGACCTGCGGTCGGCGCTGGAACCGCTATTGGCTTGATCACCATGTCTTTGGGTAAGCTGTCGGGCGTGTCAACCCGCCTTGAGCCGATGCTCACCAAGCGCCGCGCAGTCGATCTGTGCCGCGTTGCGGGTTGTTGCTGTTGTTGTTGTAGCTGCTGAGCGCAGCTGCGCGAGTTAAGCGCGCTCGCTCGGAGCAGCCGTTTCGGCCTGCTCATCCCCAGCCCCTCCAACGCAACAGGAGTCTGTTTCCATGCCTTCCACGTCGACCAACACCAAGACGGCCGCGCCGGCCTTGGTGGATGTGCGCGGTCCCCGGTTCGCCGCCTGGGTCACCACCGTCGTCATCGTGGCGACGTTGATCGCGGCGGCCTTCAGCTCCACGGCGGCGGCCGTGATCCTGGGTATCCAGGCCGTCGTCTTCGCGATCGGGGCGTGGCGCGGGCCCCGCGAGCATCCCTACGGGCTGATCTTCCAGCGCGCCATCCTTCCCCGACTCGGGCCCGTCACCGAGAAGGAACCCGTGCCGCCGCTGAAGTTCGCCCAATTGGTCGGCTTCGTGTTCGCGGTGATCGGCGTCATCGGCTTCGCCGCCGGCAGCCAGCTTCTCGGCCTGATCGCCACCGGCTTCGCGCTCATCGCGGCCTTCCTCAACGCGGCCTTCGGTATCTGCCTCGGCTGCCAGATCTACCCGCTCGTCGCACGTCTGCGCCGAACTCCGTTCGCTGCATAACTCTCAAACAGCAAGTAACCGAAAGGATTTCATCCATGGCACGCTCCGACGTCCTGGTCAGCACAGACTGGGCCGAGAGCAATCTCGATGCGCCGAACACCGTATTCGTCGAGGTCGACGAGGACACCAGCGCCTACGACGGCGGTCATATCCAGGGCGCAGTCAAGCTGGACTGGAAGGCCGACCTGCAGGACCAGGTCAAGCGCGACTTCGTCGACGCCCAGCAGTTCTCGAAACTGCTGTCAGAGCGCGGCATCTCCAACGACGACACCGTGATCCTCTACGGCGGCAACAACAACTGGTTCGCCGCATACGCGTACTGGTACTTCAAGCTGTACGGCCATGACAAGGTCAAGCTGCTCGACGGTGGCCGCAAGAGGTGGGAGCTCGACGCTCGCCCACTGTCCACCGACGCGGTGACACGGGCGGAGACGAGCTACACCGCCAAGGACCCGGACAACACCATCCGCGCGTTCCGCGACGAGGTCATCGCGGCCATCAACAAGAAGAACCTGGTCGACGTGCGCTCCCCCGACGAGTTCTCCGGCAAGATCCTCGCTCCCGCGCACCTGCCGCAGGAGCAGAGCCAGCGCCCGGGGCATATCCCGGGCGCCATCAACGTTCCGTGGAGCAAGGCGGCCAACGAGGACGGCACGTTCAAGTCCGATGAGGACCTGGCCAAGCTCTACGCCGAGGCCGGCCTGGACGGCGAGAAGGAAACCATCGCGTACTGCCGGATCGGTGAGCGCTCGTCGCACACATGGTTCGTGCTGCAGGAGTTGTTGGGACACAAGAACGTCAAGAACTACGACGGCAGTTGGACGGAATACGGCTCCCTTGTGGGTGCCCCGATCGAGTTGGGAAGTTGATATGTGCTCAGCACCGAAGCAAGGCCTGACGTTGCCTGCGAGCGTCGACCTCGAGAAGGAAACGGTGATCACCGGCCGCGTTGTCGACGGCGCGGGTCAGGCGGTCGGTGGCGCGTTCGTGCGCCTGCTGGACTCGTCTGACGAATTCACCGCAGAGGTCGTCGCGTCGGCCACCGGTGACTTCCGGTTCTTCGCCGCGCCTGGCACGTGGACGCTGCGCGCCCTGTCCCCTGCGGGCAACGGCGACGCCAGCGTGGCACCGTCCGGTGCGGGCATTCACGAGGTCGACGTCAAGGTCGCATGAGATGCCGCTGCGGCCGGCTACCGGCCGCAGCTCAGCTTTTGCTGCGAAAATGCTCCGAAATTAGCTGTTTCGGTCCACCATGTGGATAGTTGCTGTGCTGTCGCGCGGGAACACCACAATGAACAGGGCCGATCATGAAATTCGCAATTGGTGGATTCGCGACGACGGTGTTCGCCCTCCTCGCCATAGCAACTTCGCCATATGCCGCAGCCAGCCCCGACACCGAGTTCCTCGACGCGCTGGCCAGCAACGGCCTCTCGGTCCCGCCGCAGGCGAGACTTGGGGTGATCAGCGCCGGGCACTCCGTATGCCGGGACTTCGCGAATGGGGACAGCTTCAACGAGGCCGTCTCAGACATTGCCAAACGTGGTCTGGGCGGAAG
>JAJKIB010000287.1 GCA_021154745.1 Mycobacterium sp. | reverse complement strand
TACTCGCGAGTTAACAAGTGGGTAATCTCACTAACGAGGGTCGTTCGCAGAACCCTTACTCGTTTGTACTACACTAAACTCGTCTGCGCCCTAAATCGACCGAGTCAATCGCATTACCGCAGGTCAGAGGGCGCTTTTGCGGGCGGTGCAAGCACTCCCAGGGCGTCAGGGACCGCGGTGAACGTCATCTCACGCCGCGGACCCAGGGAGTCACCGTCGATCTGACACGCCACCGGCGTGTCGCTCGTCACCCGCACCCACGGCAGGTCGTCGTCGCGGATCAGATGCTTGGCTTGGATCTGCGGCTTCTTAGACACCATCCGTCGCACCAGCCCCAGATTGGCCCAGACATTCATGCTTGTTGTCGCGAACACGCCAAGGCCGGTCTCGAACGTGGTGGTGGGGTTCGTCCACACCGGCCGGGCATTGGCATACGTCCACGGGCTCGAGTTCGACACGAACGCGAAATGAACACCCGAAACGGGCTCGCGGTCGGGCAGGTGCAGCGTCAGGGACGGCTCCTTGCGGGCGCTGGCCAGCACCTCCCGGATCGCGACGCGGATGTAGCGGGAAGCGGTCACCTTGCGGCCCTTGTCGCGCTGCGCCTCGACGGCGGCCACCACATCGCCGTCCACGCCCATGCCGGCGGTGAACACGCACCAGCGCTCCCCGCAGTCCATCAGCCCGATGCGCCGCCAGGACTTACGCCGCCGGTACCCCGACAACAGGTCCACGAGTTGGTTCGTCGCCTCGATCGGGTCCGGGCTGATGCCGAGCGCACGGGCGAACACGTTGGCCGAGCCGCCGGGCACCACACCGACTGCCGGGGCAGGTTCGCCCGGACCTGCCTCACCGAGAATCCCGTTGACGACCTCGTTCACCGTGCCGTCGCCGCCGTGGACGATCAGCACGTCAACACCATCGCGCACAGCATCACGGCCGATCTCGATGGCGTGGCCGCGGTGGTCGGTGTGGGCGACGGTCAGCTTCACGCGGCTCTCCAGCGCGTGGGCGAGCAGGTCGCGGCCCGCCGGAGTCGTCGACGTCGCGTTGGGGTTCACGATCAGCACGGCGCGCACGGAGTCCGAGCCTATAGGCCAGCATCTAGGCTCGACGTCGTGATCGTGCCCGCGCCATCCACCGTTCGCCAGGCGGCCGTTGTCGTATCGCTCGAGGGCGCCGTGCTGGTTGCCGTCGCGGTGGTGTTGGTCGTGCGTCACCTGGCGGGCGTCGAGGATCAGCCCTGGCTCAGCGGATACGGCACCGCGGCCTGGTTCGCGGTCATGGGCGTCGGAGTGCTCGCCGCGGGGTGGGCGTTGTGGACGGGGCGCCGATGGGGCCGCGGAATCGCGGTATTCGCACAGCTGCTGCTGCTGCCGGTGGCGTGGTACATGGGGGTCGGCTCACAGCGGTGGCTATACGGCGTTCCCGTCGGGGTCGTCGCGTTGATCACGCTCGGGCTGCTGTTCAGCCCGTCGACGCTGCAGTGGCTCGGAGCTCAGGATTCCGCCAGCGCGGACAACTCGGGGCCCGACACCCGGTAGGTGATCCACTCGGTCTGCGGCCGCCCGCCGACGGCGTCGTAGAGGGCGATCGCGTTGACGTTCCAGTCCAGCACTGCCCACGACAGCCGGGTGTATCCGCCGTCGACGCATTCCCTGGCCAAGGTGGCCAGCATCTTGCGGGCCAGTCCCCGGCGACGGAACTGCGGGCGCACGTAGAGATCCTCCAGGTAGATGCCGGCTACTCCATCCCAGGTGGAGAAATTGCGGAACCACAGCGCGCCCGCCGCTGCCTGACCGTCCACCTCCGCGATGTGCCCGTATACAGTCGGGTGATCGCCGAAAAGCGCTTCGCGCAATTGGTTTTCGGTGACGGTGCAGTCGGCAGTGGCGTGCTCGAACTCGGCCAGCTCGTGAATCATGGCGGTCAATTCGGTCTCGTCGCCCGGCTGGACCTGGCGGATGATCTCACTCATGCCTCGACTCCCAGCGCCGACAGGATCGTGTTGAATTTCGTTGTGGTTTCTGCGACTTCGTCGTCGGGATCGGATTCGGCGACGATCCCGCCGCCCGCATATGCGTCGGCGGTACGCCGGTCGGCCGACAGCTGCGCACAGCGGATCGACACCACCCACCGGCCGTCACCGCGCTGGTCGCACCAGCCGACCGCGCCTGCGTAGAAGCCGCGGGCGCCCTCCAGCTCGTTGATGAGTTCCGCCGCCGCGGTCGCAGGAACGCCGCCGACCGCAGGGGTCGGATGCAGCGCGACCGCCAAATCCAGTGCAGTGGTGGATTTTTCACGCAGCCTGGCGCTGATGGGCGTATACAGGTGCCACACCGCCGCGGTCTTGCTCAGCTGCGGTTCCGGTGCGATCTGAAGATCGACACACAATGGGTCCAGCGCCTCGCGCATCGCATCGACCACTAACTGGTGTTCGTGGCGATTCTTGGCGGACGCGGCGAGAGCGGCACCGCTGGCCTCGTCGGCGTCGGGGTCCGCCAACCGCGGCGCCGATCCCGCAAACGGGTGGCAGGTCACCTGCTCGCCGCGGCGCGCGACGAGCAGCTCCGGGCTCGAGCCGACCAGTGCGGCGCCGGAATACCCGCCGCCTGCCGCTGTGAGGTCAGCCAGATACGCGTTGGCCGCGGAGTCGTTAGCGACCAGCCGATGCACGATGGTGCGGGCATCCAATGGTCCTTCGGCCACCAACCGCAACGCCCGGGCCAGCACCACCTTGTGCAGGCCGCTTCCCGGATCCTGCAGCCGGCGCAGTGCCGCGCCGATGCGCGCGCGGTGCTCCTCGGGATCGGGAATCGTCTGCGTGATACGGACCGTGGGCAGCTCGCGAAGCGGCCAGTCCGGCAGCGTCTCGGTGAACTGCACCGCCTGCGGGCGGATCAGCGCAGGCGGTTTAGAAACGTCAAAAGGCAAGGCGCCCAAAATGATTGGTGCGCTGTGCGACGCCAGCGCGGCCCGCGCGTCGGCCAGCCGCGGGAACGCGGTGTGCACGCCTTCGGCGACCACCGCGCCGGTGCGTCCGGCGAGCACGAAGACCGGTTCGCGGGTCACCTCGGCTTACACGGATCCTGATGGCCGGTAAGACCCTGCGCGATGATTTGGCGGATTGCATGCTCGAAGCCGAGCACTGCGATCGACGCGGGCGCCATCGCGAATCGGATTCCCTTGGGCACCGGCAGCTCGACCCAACGCGCGATGACGGAACGCGAAAAGTGCGCGTGACCGACGAAAACCACGTCGCGCGACACCATGTGTCTCAGCGCCAACTCGACGGCGCCGTCCGCGCGCTCGGTGACCGCCGCGATGCTCTCGCCGCCCTGGGCGCCGTGCGTCCAGATCAACCAGTCGGGCACGGTTTGGCGGATCTCAGGAGTGGTCAGGCCTTCGTACTCTCCGTAATCCCATTCCTGCAGAATCGGAGACACCTCGTCGACTTTCAGCCCGGCCAGTTCGGCGGTATGCAGCGCACGCCGCATCGGGCTGCTCATCACGAGAGGGTTGTCGAGTTCCAACTCCGCGAGTGCCTCGGCGGCCAACTTCGCCCGATCGCGGCCCAGGTCGGTGAGCTCGAGATCGGTGCGGCTGGTATGCCGGCCCGATCGAGACCATTCCGTCTCTCCGTGCCGAAGCAATAGCAGTCGGTGCTGCAAAACGCCCACGCCAAGGATTCTGCCGCACGCGCCGTCGATACGTGGGTACCCGTGCGACGATGAACACCGTGACGCGGGTACTTGCGGTCGCCAATCAAAAGGGTGGGGTTGCCAAGACGACGACGGTCGCGTCGTTGGGTGCGGCAATGGAGGAAAAGGGCAGGCGGGTTCTGCTCGTCGACTTGGATCCACAGGGATGTTTGACGTTCTCGCTGGGCCAGGACCCCGACAAGCTGGCCGTGTCGATCCACGAGGTGCTTCTCGGTGAGGTCGAACCGGACGCGGCGCTGGTCGACACGTCGGAGGGGATGACGCTGCTACCTGCGAACATCGACCTGGCGGGCGCCGAGGCGATGCTGTTGATGCGCGCGGGCCGCGAATATGCGCTCAAGCGGGCGCTGGCCAAGGTCGGCGGCCGCTACGACGTGGTGATCATCGACTGCCCGCCGTCGCTGGGTGTGTTGACCCTCAACGGGCTGACTGCGGCCGACGACGTGATCGTGCCGCTGCAGTGCGAGATGTTGGCGCACCGCGGCGTCGGCCAGTTCTTGCGCACGATCACCGACGTGCAGCAGATCACCAACTCGGATTTGAAGCTGCTGGGCGCGCTGCCGACGCTCTACGACTCGCGCACCACGCACAGCCGCGACGTGCTGCTCGACGTCGCCGACCGCTACGACCTGCCGGTGCTGTCGCCGCCGATCCCGCGGACCGTGCGGTTCGCCGAGGCCAGCGCCTCAGGTGCGTCGGTGCTGGCAGGCCGGAAGAACAAGGGCGCCCACGCCTATCGTGAGCTGGCCTCCGCGCTGCTCAAGCATTGGAAGAACGGCAAGGCGCTGGCCACGTTCACGCCGGAGCTTTAGCCCGGCGCACGTGCAGCCGCTTTGCCGCGTCAGGATCGTGCGTTGGTACCACCGTCACGCGGTCCTTGACGGCGTGCAGCCGGTGCACGCTGCGAAAAGCCTGCGCTCGGTCCTGGTCCGCCAGTCCTCCCGGATAGCTCGACTTCTGTCTGATGTCCTCGACTTGATAGCTGTGCCATGCGGCGTCGCCCGCGAGCAGCACGTAGCCCGTTGATGTGTGCAGCAGCACGCCGACACTGCCTGGGGTATGTCCGGCGAGATCGAGGAGGACAACCGAACCGTCGCCGAAGAGGTCGTGGCTGCGCGTGAACGTCAGGACCGGGGGACCGTCGAGGTCGTAGTCGATCGTCGTGCGGCCTTCAAGCGAGTCGCGAACCCCGCCCACGGGCGCGGTGGGGCCCGTTGCCAGCCAGTCGTGTTCGGTTCGGTGCAGATAAACCGGCACTCCAGGCAGATCCAGAAGCCCGCACATGTGGTCCCAGTGCGCGTGCGTCGGCAAGGCGAAATCGATGTCGGCGCTGGCGTATCCCTGCTCCGCGAGTGCAGATACCGTCGGGACGACATCGGTGCCCGGTCGCACTGCGGCTCTCAGCACGGCAGGAAGTTGCGCGACAGCACGTACTCCAACATCGACGCAGACGCCTGGATCCACGATGAAGGTCGCTGCGGGGTGGTTCACCACGAACGACGCGAGCGAGTTCTCGATCCGTCGCGGGTTCCTGCGACCCTCCATGATGAATGCAGTTGGGACAGAACGCGGCACCTGCCTCAGCGGGGAAACCGACACCGTCGATGTGGCCTTCGGCAGTCCCGCGTCCGTCAACGACGCAAGGAAACGCGCGTCGGCTCGGCGCGGGTGAATGACGCCCGCATCGAGGTCGATGAGAGCACCGCAGCAGGCGGCGAGGGTTGGTGATTTCACGTCTCTGGGCATGTGTGCCACGCTAGAACTTCAGGTCGACCTGAAGTAAAGAGGTGAACATGACCGAGAAGGGCCAGCGCATCGGCGACGCGGCAGCGGTGCTCGCGGTCGCCCCACATGTCTTGCGCCATTGGGAGGACGTCGGGCTGCTGAGGCCGCGCAGGCTTTCGTCGGGACACCGGGCGTACGACGACCAGACGATCGGCCAGGCCCGAATGATCCAAATTTGTCAGCGAGCTGGACTCTCACTTACCGAGATCAAAGAACTCGGCGTCGGCGACCGGGGGAACAGGGTCGCCCTGATCGAAAGCAAACGCGCACAGATCGCCCAACAGGTCTGGGGCCTTCGCCTCGCCGACAAGTTCCTCGCGCACATCGCACATTGCGAGCATCCCGTGACTTCCGAGTGTCCGGAGTGCTCGGCGATCACCGGAAAGTGTCGAAGCCGCGGCCGATGAGTGTGCCGTTGTGGGCGGGTCGGTACGGGTATGACCAAAATGACGAATCAGCCGAGTTGGCTCGCCGGCACCGAATTCACCTCCGAAACCGCGGACGTGGGTGGCGTCACTTTGCATTACGTTCGCGGTGGCTCGGGGCCGACGATGGTGCTGCTGCACGGATTTCCGCAGGACTGCTACGAATGGCGGGCGGTGATGCCGCGCCTGGCGACGACGTACACGGTCGTCGCAGTTGATCTGCGCGGGGTAGGCGAGTCCGACGCCCCGGCCGACGGCTACGACGCCGCCGGCATGGCCGCTGATGTGAGAACCCGCCCTGGATGTGTCGCTGTGGCACGGCGAGTTCCACATGGTGCCCGGCCTGCCCGAGGCGCTGGTGATCGACCGGCAGGTGCCCTACTTTCGGTACTTCTTCGACATCGGCACGCGCGCCGACGGCATCATCACCGACGCCGACGTTGAGCATTACGCCGCCGCCTACGGCGATCATGCGCACCTGCGTGCCGCTTTCGAGATGTATCGCGCGATACCGCAGAACATTTCGGTCAACCAGACCAGGCGCGATCCGATCGGGGTGCCCCTGATGCTCGTCGGCGGAGAGCATGTGTTCGGTCCCGCGCTGCGCGACACCGCCGACGACTTGAAATCGAACTTCGGATGGTCGGCCGTTGACGTGCAGATCGTTGCCGACGGCCAGCATTACCCGATCGAGGAACGGCCCGACGACATCGTCGCCCTGCTCGAACACCACGCCCGATGAAAGCTCAGCCGAGTGCGACGAGTTCGTCGCCGCGTTGCTCGACGATCATCGAACCGGCCACCGCAGGAACCACCGCCGCGGAACTCGGCGGCCGTTGCAGCGGTATGTGTCGCTCACCGGTGCCGCTGGCCGGGTCGAACACGTCATACCCACCTGTGACGGGAACCAGCAACCGCCCGGCCATCATCGTCGCCGGCCCCAGCGGAATATTGCTACCCGAGGGGCTGACTGTGTAGCGGTAGCGAAGTCCGTTGGCGGAGAACACCATTACGGAATCACCGGTCCACCACGTGATCAGGTCACCGGCTCGCGACATCGTCGCGCCCGGGGACGGCGGCTTGGGCACCAACGTGCTGGCGACGGTCGCGCCGGTCTCGTCGACGATGTTGACCGTCGGCTTTGGGGTGGGTACGTAGACCGCCGTCATGGTGTCGGACACCGCGACGACGCGGGCGCCGGAGTCGTTGACGACGCCAGGCAGCGGTACGTATTTCAGGTTGGGTGTGTCTTCTTCGTCGGCGGGACGTAGCAGCGTCAGCCGCAGGTCGTCCTGCTTCGGACACGCCTCAAGCACCGACACGGCCGTCGAACTGGCCTGCGCTGACACCAGCCGGCAGATCGGTGAGGCGGGCGTGCCCGGTTTGATCCGCGCGTCGAGCGAGCCGTAGGACAGCATTCGAACCATGTCCGAGCGCCACTGCTCCAGGCGACTGTCCCCGGCCGACAGGACGGTCGTGCCGTCGGACGACAGCGTCACCTCGGGGTCGGCGTACGCGGTGCGGCTGGGCCCGCGCTGGCCGGTCTTGGCGTCGATCGTGCTGACCTGCCCGCAGCCGCGGACGTCGGGATACACCGCGACCGCGTAGTTGTACACATACGTGACCCCGCACAGTTCGAGGTCACGCGCGTAGCTCCACTGTGTGTTTCCCGTGGCGGGATCGCGGCCTACGACCTCGCGACCGTCGCCGGTGACCACGTTGCCCGCCACCACCAACGGGGTGGTGGTCTTCGGGCTGCGCGCCGTCCACAGCTGCCGTAGTGAGCCGGGCACCGCCTTCGCGGACGGCAGGATCGACGCGGGTGTTGCGGCGGGCCGGCTGATGGTGGCCCTGGCGTCGCTGGTCCACCAGATCAGGACGGCGACGATGGCGACCACCGCCGCGATCGCCACGGCCGCCACCACATCGCCCTTGGTGCGGCGTTCGGGTTTGACCATCTCCTCGGAGGTGACCCTCGGCTAGCCGGCGTTCGCGGTCGCGGACTTGCGCGGACGACGGCGACGACGGCGCGGGCCGGAGTGCGACGCCTCGGTGCCGTCGGCGGTCGCGCCGTCCTCGGCGGGTGCCGTCTGCTCGGCCGTCGAGTCGGGATGCCCCGCGGCCGACTTGCCGCCGCGGGTGCGCCTGCGATTGCGGGTGCGGGCGGGCCGATCGCCGGACTTCTCCGCTGGCGCGCGTTTGGCCTGCGGTTTGCGGGGTTCGCCGACGGTGCCTCTGGCGTCGGTCGGGATGTCGAGCTCCGCGAAGAGATGCGGCGAGCTGGAGTACGTCTCGGAGGGATCGGGGCAATTCAGCCCGAGCGCCTTGTCGATCATTTCCCAGCGGGCCAGCTCATCCCAGTCGACAAGCGTGACCGCGATCCCGGTCTTGCCTGCACGGCCGGTGCGGCCGATGCGGTGCACGTAGGCCTGGTCGTCCTCGGGAATCTGGTAGTTGATGACGTGGGTGATGTCGTCGATGTCGATGCCGCGGGCGGCGACATCGGTGGCCACGAGCACGTCGATGTCACCGGTGCGGAAGGACTTCAGTGCCTTCTCACGCGCCGCCTGGCCGAGGTCACCGTGCACGGCGCCGACCTTGAAGCCGCGCTCGGCCAGCTCGTCGGAGACCTTCTGAGCGGTGCGCTTGGTGCGGGTGAAGATCATCGTGGCGCCGCGGCCGTTCGCCTGAAGGATGCGGCTGACCAGTTCGACCTTGTCCAACGCGTGGGCGCGATAGGCGAACTGCTCGGTGGTGTCGTGGGTGGCCGCCGAATGCGGCGCCTCCGCCCGGATGTGAGTGGGCTGGTTCATGAAGGTACGGGCCAGCGTGATGATCGGGTCGGGCATGGTGGCCGAGAACAGCATGGCCTGCCGTTCGTCGGGAATCTGCTTGAGAATCCGCTCGATGTCGGGCAGGAAGCCGAGGTCGAGCATTTCGTCGGCCTCGTCGAGCACGAGCATCGACAACCCGCCGAGCTGCAGATGGCCCTGCTGGGCGAGGTCGAGCAGTCGGCCGGGGGTGCCGACGACGACGTCGACGCCGTTGGCCAACGCCTCGATCTGCGGCTCGTAGGGCCGGCCACCGTAGATGGAGGTGACGGTCAGCTTGCGGTCACCCGCCGAGAGGTATTTCGCCGCGAGGGCCAGATCGCTGGACACCTGCAGGCACAGCTCGCGGGTGGGCACGACGACGAGCGCGCGCGGGATACCGCTGAGCTCGCGGTCGGTGTCGGTGGTGATGCGCTGCAGCATCGGCACACCGAACGCCAGGGTCTTGCCCATGCCGGTGCGGGCCTGGCCGATCAGGTCGTCGCCCGCCAACGCGAGCGGCATTGTCAGTTCTTGGATAGCAAATGGGTGTTCCTTGCCGTCTTCGGCGAGTGCGCGAACAATTTCGTCGCGAACTCCGAGTTCAGCAAAGGTCGGGTTGAGATGCGTCATACGCGGAGGCTTAGCCTTTCAATTGTCAATCCTCATGGCGTCCACGCGCGCACGAGTTCGACAAAGCTTTGGCCGGGGCCCTGCGCTGAGGTAGGCGGGCCGACTGCATGCACGCACATTTCTTCGGTAGCGGCTGGTCACTTTCGATGAATCGCTGCCACTGCCTGCATCCATGATAGCTTGCCGGGTTTGCCCGGCGGTCGCAGCGCCCAGCCAACCAGGCAGTCCGTCTAGAGTTGGGCCATGAATTCGACGCCGCCTGCGCCCTCTCCCGAGCAGACCACATCGGGCGTGTCGGCCGACCATCCAGGCGTCAACGAGCTCTTCGCGCTGCTGGCCTACGGCGAGGTGGCGGCGTTCTACCGGCTCACCGACGAGGCGCGGATGGCACCGAACCTGCGGGGCCGCATCAACATGGCCAGCATGGCCGCCGCGGAGATGAGCCACTACGAAGTTCTGCGGGATGCGTTGGAGCGCAGGGGAGTCGACGTGGTGCCCGCGATGACGAAGTACGCCTCGGCGCTGGAGAACTACCACCGGCTGACCACACCGAGCACCTGGCTGGAAGCGCTGGTGAAGACTTACGTCGGCGACGCGCTGGCGGCCGACTTCTACTTGGAGATCGCCGACGCCATGCCCGACGAGGTAGCCGACGTGGTGCGCCTGGTGCTATCGGAGACCGCGCACTCGCAGTTCGTCGTCGCCGAGGTGCAGGCCGCGGTGACGGCCAGCGAGAAACAGCGTCACCGGCTGGCGCTGTGGTCGCGGCGACTGCTCGGCGAGGCCATCACCCAGGCCCAGTACGTGATGGCCGACCACGACGAGCTCGTCGACCTGGTGATGTCCAGCGGCGAAGGCCTGACCCAGATGACCGAGTTCTTCGACCGGCTTCAGCGCACGCACAGCACCCGCATGCACGAGCTGGGGCTGGCCTGATCCGAGGGTCGGTTCTGGCCACCTGCGACGGTCGGTTCTGGCC
>JAJKIB010000286.1 GCA_021154745.1 Mycobacterium sp. | reverse complement strand
TCGAACCGGTGGGAACGGCGCAAGAACCGACGGTGGGTGAACCGGCGTCGAACCCGGTCTGACCATCTCAGCCGTCGCGGCGGCGGACCAAAGGCGATCGGCCGCCGCGGTGGCGTGCGTTAGAGATGACAACGGCTTGAAAGGACTCGTATGACCTACCCCGCGACCGATCGGTCAGCCGTCGCCCCGCGCCTGGAGGAAGAGCTCCGAGCGACGATGGACGGCGAGGTCGCGTTCGACGAGTACAGCCGCCACATCTTCTCCCGCGACGCCAGCATGTACTCGATAACTCCGCTGGGTGTTGTGTTCCCGCGTCACGCCGACGATGTCGCGGCGGCGGTGAAGGCAGCCGGTGAGCTCGGCGTGCCGATCGTGGCCCGGGGCGCGGGCACGAGCCTGGCCGGCCAGACAGTAGGGCCCGGCCTGGTGCTCGACCTGTCCCGGCACCTTAACCGGATCGTAGAGCTCGACCCGGTGGGCCGGACCGCGCTGGTGGAGGTCGGGGTGGTGCAGGATCAGCTCAACCAGGCTGCCGCCGCCCACGGGCTGATGTTCGGCCCGGACACCTCAACCAGCAACCGGGCCACGATCGGCGGGATGATCGGCAACAACTCCGCGGGAAGCGGTTCCCTGACGTACGGCATGACGATCGATCACGTGCGGGCGCTGGACGTGGTGCTCTCAGACGGCTCGCGCGCCAGGCTGGAACCCGTCGACGAGGCCGAGCGGAAACGCCGGGCGACGGCGGAGACGCTGGAGGGCAGGATCTACCAGGCGCTCCCGGAGCTGATCATCGCGAACGAGGAGATCATCCGGGCCGGGATGCCGGCTTTCTGGCGTCGCGCTTGCGGCTACCGGCTCGACCGGCTGGTGGGTTTCGGGGAAGACAACCCGTTTGATCTGGCCAAGTTCGTGGTGGGTGCGGAGGGCACGCTAGTGGTGGTCACCCGCGCTCTGGTGGACCTGGTGCCCAAGCTCGCGCGCACGGTCTACGCCGTCGGCCACTTCACCGACACCGCGAGCGCCATCGCGGCCACCACGGATGCGTTGAGCTGCGGACCCCACCAGGTCGAGCTGATGGACCGCACGATCCTGGAACTGTCCCGGCAGAAGATCGAGTACGCCGAGCTGGGGAACATCCTCGTCGGCGACCCGGGTGCACTGCTGTTCGTCTCGTTCACCGGTGACGACGAAGCGAGCCAAATCGCCAAGCTGGACCGGCTCGACGAGCTGTGGCGGCAGAACGGGCATGGCTACCACACGCTCCGCGCGGTCACTCCCGCCGATCAAGGGGCGTTGCTGAAGGTCCGCAAGTCCAGCCTGGGCCTGCTGATGGCCGCCGGCGAGGGCACTCGTCGCCCGCTGGCCTTCGTCGAAGACACCGCCGTCGATCCGGCTCAGCTGGCCGAATACACCAAGCGGTTCAAGGAGATCCTCGACGACCACCAGCTGGAGGCCGGGTTCTACGGCCACTGCTCGGTCGGCTGCCTGCACATCCGCCCGTTCGTCGACCTCACCAAACCGGACGAGGTGGCCAAGATGCGCACGGTCGCCGAAGCGGTCAAGGATCTCGTCGCCGAGTACGGCGGAGTCAACTCCAGCGAACACGGAGACGGCCTTGCCCGCAGCGAGTTCAACCGGGAGATCTTCGGGGACCAACTGTATGAGGTGATGCGCACGGTCAAACGCGTCTTCGATCCCGGTAACGGCATGAACCCGGGCAAGATCGTCGACGCGCCACCGATGACCGAGAACCTGCGCGACCGCGACGCGCTGCCGCCCGCCCCGCCCCTGAAGACGGCGCTGCGGTTCGAGATCGTCGGCGGCATGCGTGGCGCCGCGGATCGCTGCATGAACATCGGCCTGTGCCGGAAGTCCACTTCGGGCGTGATGTGCCCGTCCTACATCGCGACCAACAACGAGGAGCACTCCACCCGGGGCCGGGCTAACGCGCTGGTGAAAGCACTGTCCGAACCGGACCCGCACGCCGCTCTTGGCGGCGAGCGGCTGCACGAGATCCTCGACCTGTGCCTGATGTGCAAGGCCTGCAAGAGCGAGTGCCCGATGAGTGTGGACATGGCCTCGCTCAAGGCCGAGATGCTCGCGCATCACCACGAGATCCACGGAGTCCCGCTGCGCTCGCGCATCTTCGGCTCGATCCGCCTGCTCAACCGGATCGGCTCGGCGACCGCCCCGCTGTCGAACCTGCCCGGCCGGGCCGCATTCGTGCGCCGGATCATGGACCATACTCTCGGCGTCACGGCCGCCCGCCCACTGCCTCTTTTCCAGCGGGACAGCCTGCTCCGCTGGTTCCGCCGCCACCGGCGGGCCGTGCCCCGGGTCCAGGCGCCGTTGGGCACCGTCAACTGGCTCGCCGACTCGTTCACCACCTTCACGGAGCCGCACATCGGCGCTGCGGCCATCGAACTGCTGGACCGCTCGGGCTGGCGGATCGAGCTCGCGAGCGGCGGCTGCTGCGGTCGGTCGAGCATGTCCAAAGGGCTGCTCGACGACGCGAGGAAGAAGGCGTCGGCGTTGGTCCGCTCGCTGGCGACGAACACCGACCCGGGCTCACCGATCGTCGGCTGCGAGCCGTCGTGCCTGTTCATGCTGCGGGACGAGCACGCCGCACTTCTGCCCGGCTCGGAGTCGGTGCACGCGGTCGCAGACCGGGTCAGGCAGGTGGAGGAGCTGCTCGTCGAAGCGATCGACGAGGGTCGGCTGACCCTGCGTGCGGATTCGTGGCTCGCGGGGCGGCGGATCGTGTTCCACGGTCATTGCCACCAGAAGGCCGAGGTCGGCACGGCGGCCTCGATGGCCTTGTTGCGCCGGATTCCGGGCGCGCACGTCGTGGAGATCGACTCCGGCTGCTGTGGGATGGCCGGCTCGTTTGGTTTCGAGTCGGAGCATTACGACATGTCCATCACGGTCGGCGGGGACCGGCTTTTCCCGGCCCTCGCGGCGGAGCCGGAGGAAACGATCGTGGCCGCGACCGGTGTGTCGTGCCGGCAGCAGATCTTCCACGGAGCGGGCCGCACCGCGTGGCACCCGGTCGAGCTGGTGCGGGGGGCGCTGGCCGGCCCCGGCCGAGAATAGGAGACGCCATGCGTCTTGTTCGCTACTCGCTTGACGGGAGCGCCGCGCGTGGCGTGGTGGTCGGGGATGTGGTCCACGAGTTTCCCGGTGGGGATGGCGGCCCGGGCAGGGTGGTGGGGAGGCTGGCGGAGCTGGCGTTGCTCTCCCCATGCGATCCCCGCACGATCGTTTGTGCTGGCAGCAACTACGCCGGTCAGATCGCTGAGAAGTGCAGGCCTTGGCCGGAGCGGCCACCACTGTTCCTCAAATCCCACAACGCGGTTGCCGGCCCGGACTCGGTGATACTGCGGCCTTCAGAGGTGCGACGCCTGGAATACGAGGGCGAGCTGGCCGTCGTCATCGGCCGCACCGCCCGCGACGTGCCGGCCGATCGTGCCGCGGACTTCGTGCTGGGCTACACCTGCGCGAACGACGTCACTGCGCACGACTGGCGTGACGACGGACAGTGGACCCGCGCGAAGAGCGCCGACACCTTCTGCCCAATGGGTCCGTGGATCGAGACCGACATAGCCGATCCGTCGGCGTTGCAGATCACCACCCGGCTCGGCGGCCAAGTCGTCCAAGAAGGATCGACCTCGGACATGGTGTTCGGGATAGGCGAGCTGCTGGCGTTCGTCACTCGATGGATCACGCTCGAACCTGGGGATGTGCTGCTGACCGGCAGTCCTGCCGGGGTAGGGCCGATGGTGCCCGGTGACATCGTCGAGGTCGAAATCTCCGGCATCGGCACGCTTCGCAACACAGTGGCCGACCGGGGCTGATCGAACCGCGATCTTCTTTGTACGGCGGGAACCATGGACGCGGAGGATAAATTGACGACAGGATCGAACCCACCCTTGACCGGCGTGACCGTGCTCGAGGTCGGCGCGTTCATGGCCGCCCCGTACGCGACGATGCAACTGGCCGACCTCGGCGCCCGTGTGATCAAGATAGAGAATCCCGATGGAGGCGATCCCGTCCGCGCCACCGGGCCGTTCATCCACGGGGAAAGCTCCCCGTTCGTGCGGCTGAACCGCAACAAGGAATCAGTCACGCTCGATCTCAAAGTTGAACGCGACAATGCCGCGTTCCGGGAGCTCGTACGCGCGGCAGACGTCCTCGTCGAGAACCTCCGGCCGGGAGCGATGAGCCGGTTGGGACTCGACTATGCGGCCCTGCGCGAGGAGAACCCGCGGCTGATCTATGCCTCGGCGTCGGGGTGGGGCCAGGACGGCCCCCTCGCCCACCTCCCCGGTCTGGACATCATGGCGCAGGCGCGCAGCGGCCTGATGAGCGTGACAGGCTTCCCCGACCACGAGCCTGCCAAGGTCGGCGTCCCGATCTGCGATCTGGTCTGCGCCCTGTACCTCGCGTTGTCGGTGACCGCGGCGCTGCGCGAGCGCGACCAGTCGGGGGAAGGCCAGCACATCGATGTCTCCCTGCTGGAATCCGGAGTCTCGTTCGCGGTTTGGGAAGCCGGCATGTATTTCGCCGACGGAACCGTCCCGCGCCCGCACGGATCCGCACATCAGAACAACGCGCCCTACCAGGCGGTGCGAACCGCTGACGGTCACGTCACCATCGGCGCGACCACTCCGAAGAACTGGGCGGCGTTCTGCCACACACTGGGCCTCGACGACCTGCTCACCGACCCGCGATACGTTGATGCCTACTCCAGGCGGCAGCATCGCGAAGAGCTCGTCGAGGCCATCGAAAAGATCACAACAACCCGGACGGCGCGGTCCCTTGTGGGCGACCTCGAGCTGGCGGGGGTGCCGTGCGCCCCGATCCTCGATTACGCACAGGTGTTCACCGACGAGACGTTGCGGCAACGGGATTTCTTCTGGGACGCACCACATCCCACGCTGGGCCCGGTCGAGCAGCTGGGGTCCCCGATGCGTTTCTCCCGCACGCCCGTGCGGCGGGCGCATGCCGGACCGCCTCTTGGCGATTCGACCGCGAAAGTCCTCTCGGAATTCAGCCGCGTCGACCGAAGAGGTGATGAGGAGTCATGAGTACATCCGAAGTTGAGATCGGCGCCGAAAACCACGTGCTCACCGTGACGTTCAACCGGCCGGATCAGCGCAACGCGATGACCTGGGCCATGTATGAGGCGCTCGAGCAAGCCTGCGACCGAGCCGACTCCGACGGCGACATCCGGGTCATGGTCCTGCGCGGCGCCGGCGGTCGCGCATTCGTCGCCGGTACGGATATCAGCCAGTTCGCCAAGTTCTCCACCGGTCAGGATGGTGTGGACTACGAGCGCCGGGTGACCGCGGTGCTCGACCGGCTGCAGGCCGTGAGGATCCCCACCGTCGCGTCGATCGACGGCTACTGCGTGGGCGGCGGTCTCGGCATCGCCTGCGCGGTCGACCTCCGTGTCGCGACACCTCGCGCGAAATTCGGAGTGCCGATCGCACGCACACTCGGGAACTGTGTCTCGGTGGCCACCCTTGACCTGCTGGTCCAGAACTTCGGTCACTCGCGCACGATCGCGCTTTTGCTGACAGCCGAGTTGATGACCGCCGAGGAGGCCCGTTCGGCGGGATTCCTTGTGGCGCTGGCGGACGATCTGGAAAAAGCAACCGAAACGATCACCGAAGGCATCCTCGCCCACGCGCCCTTGAGCATGTGGGCATCCAAAGAGGGCCTGCGCAGACTGCACCGCAGCGGACGCGACGCTGACGTGACCGACATCGTCTCGCGCGTCTACGGCTCCGCTGACTTCCAGAACGCGGTCAAGGCGTTCACGGCGAAACGAGCGCCGAGCTGGAATGGTCACAACGACTGGACGACCAGCGGGGGCCCCTAGCGTCGCGGGTTGCTGGTTGGTGTTCGTCTGTGGTTCTGGGAGGATCCGGGTCTCACGGTCAGATTCGCCCGGTGTTGTCTCACAGACTGCTTCATTCCTATGCCGCCCTGGCCCTTACGTGTGCCGGGCGGCTTCTTGAAGGAGATGTACGCGGGAGGTGAGACCGCGTTTTGGCGTCGACGTGGGTGGGTTTGCACGGGGGCAACGTCGTGGGGCCAATCACGCACACGGTGTGACTGATATTGGGACGGCCACCCCTGGTAGCTCACTCATACAGTCCAGTCGAATTCGACTGCCAAACCCCAGTCATGGCTTCCAACAAAGGCCCACCGTCACCACCGGGCGTCCGGTGATCCCGCCGGACCGGTCAGCGGGCCGCGAGGAAGGTGATCACCGCCAGGACGCGGCGGTGATCGTCGTCGCTCTCGGGGAGGGTCAGTTTGGTCAGGATGCTGCGCACGTGCTTTTCGACGGTGCCGTCGGTAACCCACAGCCGGCGGGCGATGCCGGCGTTGGAGCGTCCCTCCGCCATCAGCGCGATCACCTCCAGCTCCCGTGAGCTGAGCACGTCGAGGGGATCGTCGCGGTGGCGGGCCGACAACAGTTCTTGCACCAGCGCGGGGTCCACGACCGAGGCGCCCTTGGCGATGCGCTGGAGGGTGTCGATGAAATCGGAGACGTCGGTGACCCGGCTCTTGAGCAGGTAGCCGATCCCGCGGCCGCTGGCCAGGAGTTCCGTCGCGTGCTCGACGTCGACGTGCGCAGACAGCACCAGGATGGGGGTGTCAGGGAACTGCACACGGATTACCCGGGACGCGTCGAGCCCCTCGGTGGTGTTAGTCGGCGGCATCCGAATGTCGGTCACTACTAGGTCGGGCGTGTGCTGGCGGACCAGCGCGAGCAGCTGTGCACCGTCGCCAGCCTGCCCTACTACGTCGAAACCCGCGCGTTCGAGCAGGCTGGCCAGTCCCTCGCGGAGCAGGACGTCATCCTCGGCCAGGATCACCCGCAATGGATTCTCCACCGGGCCGACACGTTGCATCGGCGCGGGGTTGTGCTCACCGCGAGCATCCCCGAGCCCCAGCTGACCATGATCACGAGCCGCGGTCATGCTGGCCAGCTTCGGCAGATCGACCATTCTGAACAGGCCTTCCAGGGCGGACGTAACTCAGCGAAAGACTTTTTGGACCGGATCGAAATGAGCTTGCACGCAAATTCGGTTTCCGTCACTTGCGGATCCATTATGGCTACTCCATCGGGTCTCAGATAAAGGCCGTATGAGATGCGTTGGCCGCTAATGCGTTTCGATCTAACACCTCTCCCAATTTCGGCTGCGCAGGGCGAAGTTCGGATCCGCCAGTGGACAGCGCACGTGGCCAGTCGCCGATCGACGTCCCGCGCGGCGTGAGCACTCGTAGCCACCCCGCGCGAGTGGACCGCGCTGGCGAGATCGTGATCGTGCGCCCAGCGCGCTGCCGAGCCACGACTGACCATTCGCACTGTCCACAGGCGGATACGAACGCGCGCTGAGCGAATGACACTTGTTGGGAAGTAGTCGCCCGAAACCACCAGCCCTGAGGCGATTCGAAGGAGAAGTGATGCTGCCCAAGGAAGCCGAAGTCGTTGTTGTGGGTGGCGGCCCGACGGGCCTGGTGCTGACCTCGATCCTGCGCCAAGCGGGTCATGACGTCCTGGCACTGGACAGGCAGGCGGAAGGCGCCAACGATTCTCGGGCCGCGGCGATCCACGCGCGGACCCTGCAAGTCCTGCGGGAGTTGAACGTCACCGATCGGCTAGTCGCCGAGGGGGTCATCGTGCCGACGTTCACCTTTCGCGATCGCGACCGGATCTTGACCCGCCTGGACTTCTCCGCTCTGCCAACCGAGTACCCGTTCGTGCTCACCTTGCAGCAGTACCGGACCGAGAAGATCCTCACCGAGCGCATGCACGCACTGGGGGGCCAGGTGATGCGCCCCTACGCCGTCAAGGGTGTCTCGATCGTCGTCGATGGCGCAGACATC
>JAJKIB010000285.1 GCA_021154745.1 Mycobacterium sp. | reverse complement strand
GGCTGAGTCCGCGTGCAGGCGACAGTCCCCTGTAGCTCAATTGGCAGAGCATTCGGCTGTTAACCGAAGGGTTGCTGGTTCGAGTCCAGCCGGGGGAGCCAGGTCAGAGCGATATTCGGCTCTTATGCGCAACATCTGCACAACATTGAGCCCCTCACGCCGCCCGATACGGCCCTGGCGCCGCCGCAACCCGCCCAGCGCCGACCCGGCGTTAAGGGTTTGTATGCGATAAACGCGGGCCGCTCACGAAGTGGAAACACGCACCCCAGGACGTCGAACCATCCCGCTGCAGTCAGATGAACCGTGGTGCGGTGAGTTCGACGATCACGATTGCCGCGGCGCCGACTGTCCGCGGCGCCTGGCTGGCTTAGAAAGGTGGCTTTGTGCGGCCGGTTTTTGTCGACACGGAGGGGGCATCTCGTGTCTGATCAGGATCAGTCCGCACTACGAAGACTCGACGTCGAATCGGCGATCGAATCGTGGTGGGGCAAAGCTCGACAATGCGTTGGTTGACCACATGCTCGCGGCGCCCGCAACGCACCTCGCAGAGTTCTTCGATTTTGTTCTTACTGACGCCGATCGCGGTTCCCTAGGGCCCGCGGGCAAGGGAGTCTTGCGGCCTCTAATTATCGACAGTGCGGCGGACGCTACGCTCTCTGGTAATCGAAGCGGGCGCCGTCACCAGTCTTCGCCGACCTGGCGGCACTGTTTGTGATAGCGGCGTTCTGGCCGATCCTGTTGGTCACTTCGCTTGTTTGCGGCGTGGCCGGATGCGGAATGTTCTATCGGCAGTCAATGCCTTAGGGTCCTGGCGGTGGCACTGGTGGCTGGCACACGTTAGTCAGCGGGTCCCACCACCAGCCGTTCTCGCATAGTTGAGGTGTAGGTGTCGTTACCAGTGGTGGCCTGCAGACGTCGGCGACCGGATCCCACCACCAGCCGTTCTCGCATACCGGAGGTAGTGGCTCGCACATGTTGGCCAGCGGATTCCACCAGCCGTTCTCGCATTCCGCCAAGCTCACCCCCGGTGTCGCGACAGTCACCATCCCGATCAGCGCTAAGGCGACCACGATGCCGGTTGCCAGACGTCGAATAAACTTCCTCATGACAGGCCTCCCCAGGGACCGTGTCCGACTTCGGCAGGCTTCAGCTTATGCCGTCCAGGCCGGTGGAAGAAGCCCGTGCTCAGGCCGGGACTTTCAAGCCTTGGTTGAGCTTGAGGCCACCGGCAGCAGCCGCCACTGCCACCCCGGAACCCCCGGCGAACGTGGCGCAGCGTGGCCTACAGCGGACACCCGATACCCACCCGAGTAGCTGCGCAAAGCCGGCCAGCCTGGTTTGCTGAAGTCTCTCGAATTGGTGCATTGGTCCCGCAGCACGTACCTGACTTTTCAGGGCCGTCAGCCGCATGCTCCTCAGGGCCGCGTGAGGACGAAAGCGATGTGCGGTCGCCGGCGCGGTGTGGAGGCGTGCCGACCCGTTGGCCGCGGGCCAATGTCGCGACGTTGTTGCCTTCGCTGCTATCCCGAGCGCGAGCCGGGAGGGGACTGCCGGTTCGCAAGCTATTCCGGCTGATTCAGCTCGAGCAGGTTGCCGAACGGATCGTGCAGAAAGGCCTGGCGTCCGGCGCCGGGGGTAAGGGGGATCCGGTGCACCTCGACGCCGTGCTCCTGCAGGTCGGTGACGGCGCCATCGATGTCGTCGACGCGGATCGCGAAGTGGTTCGCGGCGAGCGGTTGGGTGTCGGATTCCATCAGGTGCACCTGCTGGCCGCCGGCGTCGAGCCAGTACCCCGGGCCGAGATCGGGGCGCGGCAGCTGCCTCATGCCGAGCACGTCGCGATAGAAGGCGAGACCCTTCTGCGCGTCGGAAACGCAGATGGCGACATGGTGTACACCGGCCGGCTTCATCTCGCTCAATTCTGACTCGGAGTCTGCATCCTTGTATAGCGTTCAGGGGCGGCACCGGTACAGGGTGCTGGACGCTCAGGGATTCTCACATGTGTGTGCTGTCGTCGCCGACCGTTGACGTCTGCGTCGCGCGCCACGACACCACGGTTGATCAGTCACCCGGTGGGGTCAGTACGGTATCGATGAGGTAGAGCGTGGCGTTGGCGGTGGTGATCCCGCCGCAGAGCACCAGTGCGTCGTTGACCCGGAGGTGATCAGGTGCACCCGTGACGGATAGGTCGCCGCCCTGCAGGGTCTGGTGGGTGCCGTCGATGTTGGTGGGGCTGAACCGCCCTGGTATCACGTGATAGGTCAGCAGGTAGGTCAGCCGCGCGACGTCGACCTGCAGCGAAGCGGCTGCCTCGGGGGGCAGTCGGGCGAACGCGTTATCCACCGGCGCGAAGACGGTGACCTGGCCCCCGTTGAGCGTGTCGACCAGGTTCACGGCGGGATTGAGCTTGCCGGACAGTGCCGCGTTTAGTGTGCTCAGTTTGGTGTTATGCGAGGCGGCGACGGTGAGCGGCTGCTGTGCCGCACCGGCCATTGATCCCGCACTCGTTGGTGCCTCCTGTGCGTAGTAGGCGCATGCTGGGCCGATCGGATTCGCCGCCGGATCCGCGCCCGCAGCAGCGTTCGAGAACGCCAGCAGTCCCGCGACGGCCAGGGCTGTCGCGGGGGCCTGGTGGTGCACGAATCGCATGGAAGGCAGACCTCCCTTGCACCGATGGTCCTTCCCCGCCGTGAATACCATGCGTATGCGGCGCTAAACACAACGCGGATACGGGCGGGATGAACCTATATCACCATCTAGTGAATTGTCCGCGGGCGCTCCACACGACCATGCGGGGGCGCCGATGCGCGAGGCTACCGCGCCGGTGATGTCGGGGCTCGCGCCGCGCCGCCGGTGGACATCAGTGCCGGCGATGACGCTTGGTGAGCTGATCATGGCGTGGTTGGCGGTCGAGGCGCGGCCCGCGCGAGCCGCGGCGACTTCCCCAACCGCGTTAGGGAATTCGCGCGGATAATTTTCGCGGCGGTGGATTAGATGCTGGTCGGCGGGGATATGTTGCGTTTTGTTATGACCCCTCCTGATCTTGCTGCTGGCGCCGAACAAGCAAAACCTCGGCCGCGGCGGGCGCGGCACCGTCGGCCTCGCCGGCCGGCCGAGTACAGGATCCTGGGCGGCGTCAAGGTGTTGGGCGCGGTCGTTTCGGCGCTGGTCTTGGTCTTTTCGGGCGTCGGCTGGGCGGAACTGCACGGTGTTCCCAGCGTCATCACCACCTCTGCGGCGCTGGCCGATGAGCCTCCGTCCCTGGGAGCGGAGCAGAATATCCTCATCATGGGGTTGGACACCCGCCGCGACCAGCAGGGTGGCCTGTTGCCACCCGATTTATATGACGCGCTGCACGCCGGTGATCAGCACTCAGGCGAAAACGATGCCGATGTCCTCATCGTGCTGCACATCCCCGCCGGACACGGGCCGGTCACCGCGATCTCTATCCCGCGCGACGACTATGTGGAACTGGTCGGCTGCGCGGTGCCCGAATGCCGGGGCAAGGTCAAGCACGCATACAGCTTGGCCTACCAGCAGGTGATCGGGGAGGCCGCCGACGGGCAGGCCGCGGAGAACGCTGTAGATGCGAACGATGCTTCGGCGGGTGAGCAGAGAGCGCGCGAGGCCGGCCGCAAGGCCGAGATCAGCACGGTCCGACGGTTGCTGCAGATACCGATCGATCATTTCATTGAGGTCAGCCTGGCAGCCTTCGTCCAGATCGCCCGGGTGGTTGAACCCATCACCGTGTGCCTAGAAGACGACACCTCCGATCCGTACTACTCGGGTGCGGACTTCCGTAAAGGCATCCAGCAGATCAGCGCAGCCCAGGCAGTGGCGTTCGTGCGGCAACGGCGCGACGTCAACGATGCGATGTTCACCGACCTCGACCGCACCCGGCGCCAGCAGGCGTTTATCGCTTCGCTTGTCGCCGCGTTGCGTCACAGCGGGGCATTGTTGAATCCGGGTGGGCTGCGGCATCTGGTCGATGTCGCGAAGGACAATGTCGCCGTCGACGCCGGCTTTGACTTGTTCTCTTTCGTCCGGAACGCAGCCACCCTCGGCGAGCGCCCGCTGTCGCTGTACACGCTGCCGATCATCGAGTTCAGCCGCACCTCCGATGGTGAAGACGTCAACATCATCGACGTGCCGACCATCCGCTCCATCGTCCACAGTGTGCTGTCCACCGGTTCTGATTCTCCCGCCTCGTCCGGCAGCCTCATCGCGACGGGTCAGGCCGCAACCACCACACAGGTGACCCCACCCATCGCCGTGCTCAACGTGATCAACGCGGCTCATCAGGAGGGGCTGGCGTATTCCCTCGAGAAGGCTCTCAGCAACGGCCGATTCACCGAAGGCACAGCTAGCACTGCCGACACAATCGTGGAAGCCAGCAGCATCCAGTACGGCCCGGGCGCACAAGCAGCGGCCACCGCGCTCTCCAACCAACTGGATCTCACCGCGACCGCCTCGGACACGGTCGCGCCCAACACGATTCAGCTCACCGTGGGCACCGACTTCGATGCAGGCGATTATCTCGACCGCGATGGTTCGACGCCGGAAGGGTCGACGAGCCCCACCACGACCGTCACCACGGTGGCGGCCAGCGCCATCGGCACCCAGGCCCCGGCCCCGACGAACCTCACCCGCATGAGCGCTCAGGACGTGCCGTGCGTGCGATAGCACCCTCGTTCAGGCAGGAGATGTAACGAATCGCTGCCCACGCCACCGGGTGAGCGTTGCTGCGCCACATGGCTTATTCCGAGTCGAACCGTGTTATCCGCGCGCGGCGGCTCAGCGCGCAGCCGTTCACGCTTAAGGCGGCAACTCCAGGGCCCCAGTCAAGATGATCAGCGCGCTGTCGAATAGAAGTTGTTCGAGGGTTACCGCGCCGTCGATCTCTTTTGGGGTCGGCGCGCACGGAGGCGACGACGATCAATGCATCCGCCCTGGCCGCACCCAGTGTTCAGCGACATACCCGCACACACCGGATTGCGGTCAGCGCCGCCCGGACGACACAGAGAGGTCGTCGACGAGTTTGCGGGAGGCTGCCTTGTAGGCGAAAGAGCACCCGAGGCGATGATGGCCAACCCAGTTACGACCAGGAATGCCTTGCCCGGGGGCGGACCGTGTCAGCTGGGCGCTGAGCGGGTTAGCACGGGATGCGGCGGGGTATTTGCGCAGCGGAGGCGCCGCACACCACATCAACGGCGAACGATAGCGATGGTGAACTCTGGCAGGCGGGATGGCAGGTCACCGCTTCGGCAGGCACCCCCCGCCCAGCCGGCGGGCTGCCGTATGGCGGGCCGAGGCGATCGCAACATGACGCGTTTGCGCACCGTCGCAACCGCTTTCGGGAGGAAGCCGGATAGCCGTTCTGCGCGAGATCAATACGCGCGGAGGCGACTGCGTGCCCTGTGTCTTGCTGCCTTCCTGGTCATCAGTGCCGCGCTCGCGGCTGGACCGACCCGATTGCTGCCGACCTGCCTGGTCGGCTGTCGCCCATCGCACGCCGGCATCACCGCCGTCGGGCAGCCGCAATGTCGACCCGCTCGACCACGTGTCGGTGAAACTCGACGACGGCACACTGACCGCCGTGCAACTGGTCAACGACGCGGCCAAGCCCATCGAAGGCGTTATGACCCCCGACAACAGGTTCTGGAAACCATTGGCACCCTTGGGGCACGGCCGCACCTACACGCTGACCGTGACCAGCCGCGCTAGCAGCGGCACGCCGTCGACGCAGACTTCTACCTTCTCCACGTTGAAACCGGCCAACCAGACCAAGGTCTCGCTGACCGCCACCTCCGGCGCTGCTCTGCAGGACCAGGGGACCTACGGAGTGGGCACTGTCATCGTCGCGCATTTTGATGAGCCGATCACTGACCGAGCAACCGCCGAACAACGTCTCATAGTCACGACATCGCCTGCGGTGCAGGGCTCCTGGTACTGGGTTGATAACTAGAACGTGCACTGGCGCCCGGAGCACTACTGTGCGCCCGGCGCCACCGTGACGGCGAAGGCTCAAATTTATGGCGTTCGGGTCGCCGACGGTCTGTACGGACAGGAAGACAGTCAGGTGAGCTTCCGGATCGGCGACGCCCATATCTCCATCGCTGATGACGCCACCAAGCAGGTCAGCGTCTACAACAACGGCAACCTCGTACGCACTATGCCCACCTCGATGGGCACCCAGACGATCGGTGCCCGCACGCTGTCGTTTTGGACGCCACCAGGGATCTACACCGTCATGGGCAAGGCCCCCTCAGTTATCATGGACTCCTCCACTTTCGGCCTGCCGATCAACTCGCGGCTCACCGCGTAACCATTCACAACGCCACGCAGATCTCCACCGACGGCATCTATCTGCACGAGCTCGATGAGACGGTGTCGGCCCAGGGCAACAGCAACACCTCGCACAGATGCCTAAATCTCAACGGAGCCAACGCCAAATGGTTCATGGACTTCTCCGAGCCCGGCGACGTCGTCGAGGTTCGCAACACCGGCGGACCACCGCTGCAGCTGGCCCATAACGGCGACTGGACGCTGCCCTGGGAACAGTGGCACAAGGGCAGCGCGCTCAGCTGAGATCCGAAACCCCCACCTGCGAGCTAATTTCCGCATTCGCCGCGACGCCGCCAGCAGCACGATCCTTCGACAAGCTCAGCCCTGGCATCGCATGATTCTCAGCTCATCTCGAAGCCGCTCGAAAGCGGGTGCGTCCTAGGCCCATGTAGTTCCTCGAGGAAGGGACATCCGATGAGGAATCGCGCATCCTGGTTGGCGCTCGATTGGCAGGAACGACGCGTTGGCCGTACGACCATTGATGCCGAGCTCGACTTAGAGTTCCTACTGCTTTCCCCACGGGGCCATGTGTTCTGCTGCGACGCAGCGGCTTAATGCGGGTGGGTCGCCAGGTAGTCCGCGACGGGGATCGGTGAGGTCGCAGAGTAACCGACGGGCAGGACCACGTCACCGGCAGTTGTGTTGTAGTAGACGTCCCACCGGTAATACCCGGCATACGCAGCGGAATCCGCTGTGAGCACCGCTGCATAGTCGTTGACCGCCTGCACGTATTGGTACGAGTGGTTGTACCGATACAGCGCCGAATCGCGGTCGTCGGCGAAGCCACTACCCGCAAGATAGCGGCCGGCTGCCATGATGCTGTCGCGGGTCGAGAGGATGTCGCCGCCCTCACTGTAGGCGGCAAAGGTCGAGGGCAAGAACTGCATCGGGCCTTGCGCGCCAGCGGTGCTCACCCCGGCGATGCGCCCGAAGCCGGTCTCGATCAGGTTGATCGCCGCCAGATAGGTCCATCCGACGCCAGACGCCGATTCCGCCGCGCGGTAGTGACCCAGCAACTCGTCCGCCGACTTCGGCGGGTCGATGCGCCACGCCGGCAGTGTGTCTTTCGCTTGGCCCTTGCTCATCGCGGTGAGCTGCCGACGCGCGTCGACATTGCGGTCATAGATTTCCAGGAGCGATGGCGGGACTTGGCGGCGTGCGATGGGATCCCACTCGGGATGCCGTCCGAGGGCGCGGTAGGCCGCTTGCTGGCGGTGCGCCGCCGCCATCAACACAGCCTCCGACGACGAGGGGTCGCGCAGCGCCTGTTCGTCGCCGACAAGTTCGTCGGCCAATTGCGCCGGGTCGGATGCCAGCCGCCACTGCGCAGGAGCGGATGACAGCCGCGGCTGCGCGGGCGAGAGCGTGGTCGCTGTGGCCGTCGCCGCCGTTGTGGTTGACGGCCTCGCCGACTCTGAGCAGCCGACAAGTACCAAGAGGATCATGACCACAAAAAGCGGCGTGGCGCGCCGAATCGGACGGATGCTCGCAACAACCGACCGCAGCGCGGTGGCGTCGGCACGGTTGTGGCTCAAAGTGTTCACTTCATGGGATTGCTCGAAATTGTCGGCGGCCCAGATGTAATCCGCCTACTGAAGTGTCTCGTATCCGATCGTGGGACATCAAGGGGTGCGTCAGCGTGGCCCAGCCACGGGGCCACCAGAGCAATCGATATGTTCTGCAGGTGGGTGAGTGTCGCGCAGGTGCCGCGTACCGTACAGGTTTACGCATTCCGCACCTGCTTCGGCATCATTGGAATTGGCCGATCCAATCTCTTTCGTCGTTTCAGCATCACTGCGCGCAAATGACAAGGTGGTCGACAGTCCGCTTCTCGACTACCTACAGAATGTCCCTGGCGTAGTAGTAGTGCTCCGCCCAGTTCAGTAACCTTCGATCCGCCGCATCACCAAGGCTGCGGTCTTCGGCGACTTTGTGAAGGACCAGATGGGTAAGCCCTGGTAAGGCCTATGACGAGCAGAGGTTTTGCTCTGTCCACCGCTTGGGTAAATACAGGTGTGCCTTTGCTGACCTTGAGACGCGCACTTCTCTCGCTGACGATGTTGGTGGTGGTGCTGGTCGGATCTGCCAGCCCCGGCTTCGCAGCAGTCACGTCGCCCAATCCGACCGTCGCCTCGGTACAGCCGAGGCCGGGCGAGGTGGTCGGCGTCGCCGCGCAAATCACCGCGACGTTCACCACGCCCGTCGCCAACCGCTTTGCCGCAGAGCGCGCCTTCACGGTGCCGGAGGGTATGAGCGGCCGATTCTCGTGGCCCGACGCCAAGACTCTGCAGTTCAAACCTGACGGGTTCTGGCCGGCGCACAGCGTGGTGCCGCTCTCGGTCGGTGGGTTCAAGACGGATATCACCACCGACGCCGCGGTGCTGGGTGTTGCCAGCATCTCGCAGCACACCTTCACCGTCAGCATCGACGGAGAGGTGGCACGGACAATGCCGGCATCGATGGGCAAGCCGAGCCGCCCGACCCCGATCGGCAACTACAGCGTGCTGTCCAGGGAACAAAGCGTGGTGATGGACTCGCGCACCATCGGCATTCCACTGAGCGACCCGGAAGGCTACAAGATCACCGCCTACTACGCCGAACGGATCACCGGCAGCGGCGTCTACGTGCACTCAGCGCCGTGGTCGGTGGACTCGCAAGGCAACGCCAACGTCAGTCACGGGTGCATCAATCTCGGGCCTGACAACGCAGCCTGGTATTACAACACCGTCCATATCGGCGATCCGGTGATCGTCAAGGCGTAGCACCTGCGGCCCCGCGGGCTCGTTGTGCCCTGGGAACCCGCGGGAACGTCACCGCTCAGCGCAGACCAACTCAGGGATTTATTGCCCGAGAAGTTCCTTGAGTGGGTGAAAACCACACTCGACGATCATCGTTACAAGGACGTGCTCAATATGAGGAACCCGCTTACGCACTCCCATGTAAACCGGCATCTCTCTGGCAGTACGGCCCCGCCAACCCAGACGGATCGGACCAAGTTCCCAGTGATCGGCAGAGCGCAGCCAATGAATGCGCGCGACCTGGTTGTGATGTCTGCGGAGCTCGCGCTCGATCGAGTTCGAGCATTCATCGAGGTTGTCGACCAGCACGGGCGGTGACGGTCGGCTACCGTCAGAGGCCCAGCGCGTCGGTCAGCCCGTCGATGGCGGCCCGCGTCGTGGCGTCGGACGTGTGGCCGTAGATGTCGTCGGTAACGCTAATCGAACTGTGCCCGAGCAGGTCCGCCACCGACTTGATGTGCACGCCAGCCTCCAGCCAAGCGACGGCGGCGCTGTGACGCAGGGTGTGAACCCCGACGTCCTTAACGCCCGCCTTCGCGGCGGCCAGCTCGATGGTGCGCAACACGTTACGCGGATCGACTGGCCCACCAAACTCAGCCGTGAACACCAGGCCGGAATCTGCCATTGGTTCGCGGCCCGCAACCGTTCCGCCGCCTGGGCCGCCTTGTGCTTCCGCAGCATTGGCACCACCGCCAGGTCACCGGCCGCGCCGGATACGGTCCCGCTCCTCCTCGGCGATCACCGCCAGCATCCGCGCCAACAGACGCCCGTTCTACACAGGCCGTTGTGATCGGTCCTTGAGTCCACTCGTGCCAGCTCCGCTCGAGAGAGGGTCTACGGATAAATGTGGTACTGCGGCTGGCCCAGCGGGAACGTCGGCCACGGCTGGGATGGGTCCACCGGGTAACACCGGTACGTCGAGGGAACCCCCGACTGGAAGTGGACTGACAGCGGTCCCAGGTGCTCCGATCACAACACGGGCGCGGTTGCCCGTTCTAACGCCTAAGAATACATACGGACCGTGCAGACTGCGAGGAATCCTATTGCGGGAGAACGTATTTCACTACATGATGTAGGCGTTGTAAGTGTGTTGCGGCTGTCTGCCGTGTTGCTCGCCCTACACGGTTTGGTTTCAGGTGTTTTGCGCAGTTGGCGTGTTGGCCGCGGCTAGCGCTGACAACCGTTCGGCCAGGGCGTCGGCCCGCCCGCTGCCACATGCTGATAGCGCATAGCCGCGGTGCTGGTGGTGTGGCCCAGCCGGTCCATGACCTCGCGTGTCGTGCCTCCGGCCAGCGCAGCCATGACGCCGCCGAAGTGGCGCAGGTCGTGAAAGTGCAAGTCTTCTTTGCCGATGGCCGCGCGGGCAGCGAAGAACGGTGTGCGGTAACGGCCTTCGGTGTAGAACCTGCCGGTCTCGGGATCAGGGAACAGCAGCGCGGTCTTGGCGGTGCCCACATGCACGCGCAGGTGCTCAAGGATCATCGGGCGCAGGTGCGTCGGAACCGTGACCGTTCGGTTGGATTCCTTGGTCTTGGGCGGGCCGCAGAGGTACCTGTGCTCGCGGTAGGTCACCGCCTTGTTCACCCGCACCGTAGAGCCGTGAGTGGAGATGTCGGCCCGGGTCAGGGCGAACACCTCACCGCGCCGCAGCCCGCACCATCCGGCCAGCAGGACGGTCAGCCGCACCTCGTCGGGCATCTTGTCTGCCAGTGCGGCTAGCTCGTCGGCCTCCAGCAGCACCACCGACCTCTTGGTGTGTTTGACCGCGGTGCCGCCCTTGATACGGGCGGGGGAGCGGTCGATCAGGCTATCGTCCACGGCTGTGTTCAGCACCGCCGTCAGGACGCCGTAAGCACGGGCGTTGCGGGTCTGGTACGTGGTGCCCAGATCGGCGAACCACACCCGGACATCCTCGGGGGTAATCTCGCTCAGCACCATGTCGCCGAGCACCGGCAGGATGTTGCGGTCGAGGTGATAGCGATAGTTCTCGCGGGTCCGGCGGGAGATGTTGCGGTGGTCCAGCCACGGCCCGGCGTAGGCGCGCAGGGTCAGCTTGGCCGCCGCCGCCTTGGCCAAGCGCTCTGCCGACGGTGTCCACACGCCGAGGTTGCGGCGATCCAGGTCGATCAGGTCGCGCTCATCCTCCAGCCACCGCTGACCCGACGCCTTGGTGGGGAGGGTGGCCGGGGCGCGGTGCAGAAGCCCGTGACGAAGATAGCTGGCCGACCACCGCCCCGAACGCTCCTGTCGGATACGGCCGAACGCCTGCCGTTTCGGTACCCCGCGCTTGCCGCGTGCCATGCCCTGCTCCCTTGATTTTGCACAACATCTGCACAACAGTGATCCTCAATCGTGAGCGCACGGTTTCCTGCTGATCGAACAACGTGTCCGTAGAACTTGCGACCATCGGAGTGGATGATCACCGGCCTGTCCGTCACACGGAGAAGCATGCCGGATCGGTTACCGAGTTCGCAGCCGTTGCAGATGCGGTGACTGTGCGAATGTGCTTGCTGGCCTGCGTTATACCACCGACATTCGGCATCGGACTGTCCTCACGTCCTTGCGTTGGCAACGGCGTCAATTTATTTGTGTCGATCGCGCTCATCGGTGATCAACCGCGGTCGATAATCGACGCGGCGACGAAAGGTCTGACCTGATCCTGGAGCGCCGCACCTGCGACTCCCCAGACCGGCCACGCCTTCGCGGCCGAAATATCCGATGCACAAAAGGGGGATCGAAATGTCAGAGCAGGACAACAAAGACGTCATCAAGCGGGGTTATGAAGCCTTCTCCTCGGGTGACATGGACACCGTGATGAGTCTGTTCGACGACGACTGTGAATGGGTGCAGCCGGGCCAGAGTTCGGTCAGCGGGACGTTCCACGGCAAGGCCGAACTGATGGAGCACCTCGGACGACTGGCCGAGAAGGACCTGACTGTCAAGCTCAACCGTCTCATCGCCGAGGGCGACACGGTTGTGGCCATTACCGAAGTGACGGCGGGTGGTGAGACGGGCGAGGACGCCGACGTATTCACGCTGCGCGACGGCAAGACCGTTCGCGTAGAGACGCACGGTGACACATCGTTGCTCGAGCGCGTCTACGGCAAGAAGCAGCACGCCGCTGGGTAACGGCGTCCGGCCGTAGGCTCGAAATCGTGACGTCGACGCTTCCGGCCGATACCCGCGTGTTGTCCATCGGAATTCATCCGCGCTCGCTGGATTACAGCACTCTGCCGGACGGCGTTGATGAGGCGTCACTCTCGGCGCGTATCGATCGGGGAAATGTCGCGCTGCGCGAGGCGGGGTTTGAGGTCGTGCCTTGCCAGGTCGACACGTCGCCGGATACCGCCGAGCAGCTGATCCGCGACGCGCTTGCTGGCGGGCATTTCGGGTTGGCGATGGTCGGCGGCGGCATCCGGATGATCCCCGGGCACACCGGGCTTTTCGAGCGCGTCGTCAATGTCCTGCATGAGGTATCGCCAGGGATCCGGCTCTGTTTCAACACCGCGCCCGACAACACCGTCGACGCCCTGCGCCGCTGGATCACCCCCCGCCCGTAAGCTCGGCGGCATGCGCCCCTCCCGGTTGTTCGCCGTTGTGCTGTTGTCCCTGGGCCTGATTGCGGCGGGGTGCGGGTGGAGCCCGCCCGCGCCGTCGCCGACCAGCTCGGCCACCTGCACCCCGGCCGACGGGCCGAGCGCAGATACCGTCGCCGCTGAGATCGCCAAGCTGCCCGCGGCGCGGTGGAGCGAGGTCATCAGCGGACACACCGCCGATTGCAGTCTGCATTGGGTCGTCGTCAGCTCCGGCGACGCATCCGACAGCCCCGCACAGGTGTTGTTCTTCGACCGCAAGTCGCCGATCGGCACACCGACCCCGGACCCTCGGCCCTACATCACTATCACGCCCACGGCCAATGACATTGCGGCAGTGCAGTACCAGTGGCGCCAGGGACAGGAGCCGGCGTGCTGCCCGACGGGCATCGCCACGGTCCGGTTCAAAATCGAGGACGGCAAGCTCAAGGCGCTCGATCCCATCCCGAACGGTTAGACGCGGGTCGCCCTATGTGTCGACGATGTTCTCCGGATGCAGCATCTCGGCGTAGCGCAGCTGCTCGGGAATGCCGAAGCCGTCGACCAACAGCTCGGCGTACGGCCTCAGGGCGCGGCAGCGTTCGTTGATGCCGCGGGTGACGGCCTTGGCGCGTTCAGTCGACAGGAACTGGTGCTCCATGAACCACGCCCTGTCGTCCTCGATCACCGACAGCGCGTAGACGTCGCACACCATTTCGAGAATCTTGCGGGCTTCGTCATCCTCGCACGAGTCGATGCCTGCTACGAACGCCTCCAGGACGATCCGGTCGATGTGTGCGGAAGCGGCGTGCAGCACGTGGTCCTGCACTGCGTTGAACGCGTCGAACGCGCTTGTCTCCTTGGACTTACCGCGTAGCCGGCGCGCCACCGTGGCGATCATGTACTCCTCGCGGTCCTCGAACATCTTGACCTGGGTGCCGCGGTTGAACAGGCTGCCCTCTTCCTCGTTGTCCTGCCGGGTATCGAGGATTCGCTGCATGATCGTCTCGGCCGCAGTGCGTTTCATCACCCGCTCGCCGGCGAAGTTGGCCGCGAACTTCACCCACTCGACCGGGCTCATGCCCTTGATGTCGTCGGCGTAGGCGGTGAGGAGCTCCTTGGCCACCAGCTGGATCAGCACGTGGTTGTCGCCCTCGAAGGTGGTGAACACGTCGGTGTCGGCCTTCAGCGCGATGAGCCTGTTCTCGGCGAGATAGCCTGCGCCGCCGCAGGCTTCGCGCGCTTCCTGGATGGCGCGAGTGGCATGCCAGGTGTTGGCCGCCTTCAGTCCCGCGGCGCGCGACTCCAACTCCCGTTGCTCTTCGGGATCGGGGTCGTCGGCGGTCTGCAGGTCATGCGTCTTGGCGACCAATTCGTTCTGCGCGAACTGCAGCGCATAGGACCGCGCGATGAGCGGGAACAACCGCCGCTGATGCACCAGGTAGTCCATCAGCAGCACCTCGTGATCGTCATCGGGCGCCTGGAACTGCCTGCGCTGCAACGCATATCGAGTCGCGATGTCCAGCGCCACATGGGCTGCCGCACCGGCGCTGCCGCCGACGGTGACCCGGCCGCGAATGAGCGTGCCCAGCATGGTGAAGAAGCGGCGGTTCGGGTTCTCGATCGGCGAGGTGTAAGAACCGTCCTCTGCCACGTCGGCGTACTTGTTGAGCAAGTTCTCCCTCGGGATACGGACGTGGTCGAACTGGATGCGACCGTTGTCCACACCGGGCAGCCCACCCTTGTAATGGCAATCCGACGTCGTCACACCCGGCAGGTCGTTACCGTCCTCGTCGCGGATCGGCACCACGAAACAGTGCACGCCGTGAACCACGCCGTCAGGGGTTATCAGCTGCGCGAATACCGCTGCGACGGTGGCGGTTTCGGCAGCACCGCCGATGTAGTCCTTGCGCGCGGTGCGGGTGGGGGAGTCGATCACGAACTCCTGGGTCGACGCGTCGTAGGTGGCCGTGGTCTCCAGTGACTGCACGTCGCTGCCGTGTCCGGTCTCGGTCATCGCGAAGCAGCCCAGCAGGTCCAGGCTGATGATCCGCGGTACGTACGCCTGGTGGTGGCGCTCGGTGCCGAGGTTCTCGATGGCCCCGCCGAACAGGCCCCACTGCACGCCGGCCTTGACCATCAGCGACAGATCGGACATCGCCAGCATCTCGATCCGGGTAACCGCCGCGCCGACGTCGCCGTTGCCGCCGTGTTCCTTTTTGAACCCGTCCTCGGCGGCCCCATGTGCCGCCATGATCTTCATCTGCTCCGCCACCTTGGTGCGGGCGATGACGGTGTTTGGGGTGTAGTGCGCGCGAAAGACCTCGCTGGAGAGTTCCTCTCGCATCCTGTTCTTCACGTCGCGCCAACGGCCGTCCAGCGTGTTGCGTAGATGCTCCGCAGTGGTGGTCATGACCCGACGGTAGCCCTTCCGGCTCCCGCGGAAACTGTGATGTACGAAACGTAGGCAAACCTGGCTAGACCAGCAGAAACCCCGTGGCGTTGAATCGACGGATGACCGAGTCACAGTCGAGCCCGGCGACACCGCAGCCGTCGCGGCCGCATGAGTTCGACCATAGTCACGGCGACGTAAGCGGCGGCTGGTTGCGCGCCGCGACATTCGGCGCGATGGATGGCCTCGTCAGCAACACCGCGCTGATCGCCGGAGTGGGCGCGGCCGCCGACGCACACACGGTGGTGATCAGCGGCTTCGCCGGCCTGGTGGCCGGCGCGTTCTCGATGGCGTTGGGCGAGTTCGCATCGGTGACGACGGCCAACGAGCAGCTGGAGTCCGAAGTCCTTGTCGAGCAGCGCGCCTTCCGATTGCACCCGCAGGCCGAGAAGGCGGAGCTGGTCGACATGCTCGTCACCATGGGCCTGACGCAGGAGACCGCATCCACCGCCAGCGACGAAATCCACCGCGACGAGAACCGCGCCCTGAACTTTCATCTGACGCAAGAGCTCGGCGTCGATCCGTCGGAGAAGCCGTCACCATGGGTAGCGGCGGGGTCCAGCTTCGTCATGTTCGCCATCGGCGCCATCGTCCCGTTGATCCCGTATCTGCTTGGCTTCCGGTCACTGTGGCTAGGCCTGCTCTTCGGCGGCGTCGGCCTGTTGATCGCAGGGGGAGTGGCGGCGCGGTTCACCAAGAAGCCGCTGTGGTGGGCGTCCTTGCGCCAGTTGCTGTTCGGGACGGTCGCGATCGCCGCGACATATGTCGTCGGCCATCTCGTCGGAGCGGTCGTCTGAGCGTCAGCTGTCGCTGCCGACGGTGATGGCCGTCGCCTGCTCGGTGATCTCGTCGAGTTGGGATTCCTCGACGTCGATACCGACCAGGTGCCGCCGCGTCACAAAAAGCACACCCGCGCCGGCCAGCACCGCGGCGGCGCCGACCCAGAACGGCATGTGCACGCTGATCTGCTCGCCGAGCACGCCGGCCAGCCACGGGGCCAACGCGGCGCCGGAGAACCGCACGAAGCTGTAGGCCGCCGAGGCCACCCCACGCTCCACCGGTGCCGCCTTCATGACGGTCTCGGTGATCAACGTGTTGTTGATGCCGATGAACAGCCCCGCGACCACCACGCACGTCGCCAACACCGTCTTGTTGTCGGTACCCACGGCCATCACGGCCAACGTCGCCGTCATCGCCAGGAGGTTGACCAACAGGGTCGGCACGGTGCCGAAGCGGTGCTGCAGCCGAGGCGCGACGACCACAGAGGTGAACGCCAGCGCCAGTCCCCAGCCGAAGAAGATCAGCCCGATCTGATGAGCGCTCATGTCCAGCGGAAACGGTGTGAATGCCAGCAGTGTGAAGAAGCCGAAGTTGTACAGCAGCGCGGTGATTGCGACGCCGAGGAGGCCGCGGTGGCGCAGCGCGCGGAACGGGTCGGCCAGCGTGGTCGCGTGCTCGGCACGTGGTGTGGACGGCAGCAGGAAGGCCGTCACGATGAGCGCGAACGCCATCAGCGCCGACACCCCGAAGAACGGTCCCCGCCATGAGATCGAGCCGAGGACGCCTCCGACGAGCGGGCCGATCGCGATGCCAAGGCCCAAGGCGGCCTCGTAGAGGATGATCGCCTGGGCCACCGATCCGCGCGCGGAGCTGACGATCGTGGCCAGCGCGGTGGCGATGAACAAGGCGTTGCCCAGGCCCCAGAGTGCCCGCCAGCCAACGATTTCCAGCACACTGTCGGACATTCCGGCCAGGCCTGCGCCGGCGATGATGATCAGCAAGCCGAACAGCAGCGTGCGTTTGGGGCCGATCCGGCTGGACACCACACCGGTGACCAGCATCGCGACGCCCATCACCGCCATGTAGCTGGTGAACAACAGCGACACCTGCGATGGGGACGCGCTCAGATTGTCGGCGATCGGCTTGAGAATGGGGTCGACGAGGCCGATGCCCATGAACGCGACGACGGACGCGAAGGCAACGGCCCAAACGGCTTTGGGTTGGCGCCACATACGGTGCGGCTACTCCTTTTCGGTTATTGACTTGGTCGGGGTGGGGGCGGCCGCATCCTCGAGAAGTCGGCGCAGCACACGCACGGCGTCGCTGAGCGTCTGCCGATCGGCGGCATCAAGCCGCTCCAGATACGGGTCGATGGCCGCGCCGCGGTCGACACGCACGTGCCGCAGGGTGTCGACGCCTTTCGGCGTGATGCGGATCAACACCGCCCGCGCATCGTCGGGGTCGACGGTGCGCGAAACCAGGCCCGCGTCTTCGAGTCGGCGGACCTGGGTGGTCATCGTCGGCTGCGAGCAGTGGTCGAGCGCGGCCAGGTCGGATATCCGGGCCGCGCCTTGGTCCTCGATCGTGGACAGCAGCCGCGCTTGGGCAAATCCGAGCGGCATGCGGACCCTCTGAGTGGCCATTCGATTGATCCGGGCCACCACGGCCAGCAGATCGGCTCCGAGTGTCGGGGTCATGACCCCATGATTACATAGGTTTACTATGCGTTTCAAACGTGCCGGCCGGTGTTGCCGGTCACAGCGTGGTTATGACGGCTCCCATGCGGCGACTGGCAGAATCGGGAAATGACCGTGACCGAGCCCAGCGCCCCTCAACGGGCAGGCTCGCTTCAACCGGTCGAACTCGCGCAAGCCTCGGTGATGGCGGCCTTATGCGCGGCCACCGCGATCATCGCCGTCGTCGTGCCATTCGCTGCCGGGGTGTCGTTGCTGGGGACAGTGCCGATGGGCCTGCTCGCGTACCGGTATCGCCTCCGGGTGCTGATCGCCGCGACCGTCGCCGGTGCCCTTATCGCATTTCTGATCGCCGGCATGGGCGGATTCATGACGGTGGTCAACTGCGCCTACATCGGCGGGCTGACCGGCACCGTCAAGCGCCGTGGTCGGGGTCTCCCGACGGTGTTCGGTGCGGCGCTCGTCGCCGGCGCCCTGTTCGGCGTCGTCACGGTGACGGCGCTGGCGATCCTGGTGCGGCTGCGGCACCTGATGTTCGATTCCGTGACCGCCAACATCAACGGTCTCGCCGCGCTGATCGCCCGCATTCCCGACATGGAGCCCGCCGCCGAGCGGCTCAAGCATGACTTCGCCGGCGCGCTGCATTACTGGCCGTATCTCTTCTTCGGCTCTTCGGTGTTGTCCATCGTCATGGTCACCTTCATCGGCTGGTGGGCGCTGTCGCGGGTGATGGCCCGACTGCTCGGGATTCCCGATGTGCACAAGCTCGAGTCGTCGACCGACACCGGACCGATCGCCCCGGTGCCGGCGCAGCTGCGGAACGTCCGATTCCGATACCCCAAGGCCGATCACGAGGCCCTTGGTCCGGTGTCGCTGAGCGTGGAACCCGGTGAGCACCTTGCCGTGACGGGCGCCAACGGCTCGGGCAAGACCACGCTGATGCTGATGCTTGCCGGCCGCGAACCCAGCTCCGGGACGATCGACCGCCCCGGCGCCGTCGGGCTCGGCAAGCTCGGCGGAACCGCGGTGATCATGCAGCACCCGGAGAGCCAGGTGCTGGGCACCCGCGTCGCCGACGACGTGGTGTGGGGCCTACCGCCCGGCAAGGCCACCGACGTCCACCAGCTGCTCATCGAGGTCGGCCTCGACGGGCTCGCCGAGCGGAACACCGGCAGCCTGTCCGGCGGTGAATTGCAGCGCCTCGCGGTGGCGGCGGCGCTGGCCCGCGAGCCCTCACTGCTGATTGCCGACGAGGTCACCAGCATGGTCGACCAGGACGGGCGCGACGCGCTGATGTCGGTGCTGTCCGGCTTGACCCAGCACCACCGTATGTCGCTGGTTCACATCACCCACTACAACAACGAGGCCGACGCTGCCGACCGCGTGATCAACCTGACCGGAAACGGTGGCGCCGCCGACAACACCGAGATGGTGGAGACGGCCGCTGCCCCCACCGCCACTGTTCCGATGGCGCACCACTCCGATGCGCCGGTGCTCGAACTCCGCGGTGTCGGACATGAATACGCCAGCGGAACACCGTGGGCGACAACGGCTCTGCGCAACATCAACTTCACCGTCCAAGAGGGCGACGGTGTGCTGATCCACGGCCTGAACGGGTCGGGCAAGTCGACGCTGGCCTGGATCATGGCGGGCCTGACGGTGCCGACCGTCGGCAGCTGTCTGCTCGACGGTGCGCCGGTGTCCGATCAGGTTGGCGCGGTGGCAATCTCGTTCCAGGCGGCCAGGCTGCAGCTGATGCGAAGCCGCGTCGACCTGGAAATAGCCTCGGCAGCCGGATTTTCGCATCGTGACCATGGCCGCGTGGTGCAGGCATTGGCCACCGTGGGATTGGACGCGGCGCTTGTGAAGCGACGCATCGATCAGCTCAGCGGCGGCCAGATGCGCCGCGTGGTGCTCGCGGGACTGCTGGCGCGCTCACCGCGCGCGATCATCCTTGATGAGCCGTTGGCCGGCCTCGATGCGGCGAGTGCGCGGGGTCTGCTGCGGCTGCTGGAAGACCTGCGACAACGCGCAGGCTTGACCGTTGTTGTGATCTCCCACGACTTTTCGGGCCTGGAGGAGCTGTGCCCGCGCACGCTGCACCTGCAGGACGGTGCGTTGTCCGCGACGCCGACGGCGGCAGGAGGCATGTCATGACGGCCGCCACCGCCACCCGGCAGCGCGCGCCGGTGGTGCTGCTGCGGCCGGTACCGGGCGACAGCGTCATCCATCGGCTTTGGGCCGGAACGAAACTCATCGCGGTCGCGAGCATCGGGGTGCTGTTGACGTTCTATCCGGGCTGGGTGCCGATCGGCTTGGTGGCCGCCCTCATACTGACGACTGCGCGGCTGGCGCACATTTCGCGTGGCGCATTGCCGTCGATTCCACGCTGGCTCTGGGCGCTGCTGTTCCTCGGCGGTGCCACCGCGACGTTCGCGGGCGGTAGCCCGGTCATCGACTTGGGCTCGGTGGAACTCGCCCTGGGTGGGCTGCTTACCTTCCTGCGCATCACGGCGGTGTCGATCGTGCTGCTCGGGCTCGGCGCGATGGTGTC
>JAJKIB010000284.1 GCA_021154745.1 Mycobacterium sp. | reverse complement strand
GTCGCCAGGCCTTACGCCAACCCACGCCCGGTCACCCGGGACGACCTCATCAGGCTGTTGAACTCAGCCTGGAACGGCGACCAAACACGGGCTCGGCCGCAGGGCGAAGCGGGGCGAAGTTAGAGCACCTTGGTGTTAGAGGACCTTCGTGCCGTACATCTCCCCAAGCGGGTCAGCAAGCAGCTCAAGTCTCGCGCCGTTTGGGTCGCGGAAGTAGATCGATTTCTCCGACTCGACCATGTACTCGACACCGGCGGCATCGAGCCTGCCGCGCAGGTGGTCCCACTTCTCCTGGCTGACCGAGATCGCCAGGTGGTGGAGCCCGCCCAAGACCTCTGCATAGGGGCCGAGGTCGAGGCCAGGCAGGTCAAAGAACGCGAGCAGGTTGCCGTTGCCGATGTCGAAGAAGAAGTGGTTCGAGCCAGCGTAGTCGCGGTTCTCGAAGATCTCCGTCAACGGGAACTCGAGCAAACCTTGGTAGAAGTCGATTGTGGTTCGGACGTCGGAGCAGATCAGCGCAAAGTGGTGCAGCCCCCGCGCACTACTCCCGGGCCGGTCGGTCGCTTCTTGCAAATAGTCGGCCTTGATCCGCTCACGCTCAGCGTTGATGGCGTCCAGGTCGATAGTCATTGACTCCTCATTTCAGATGCCGAAGAAGCCTGCCAGGAACGATTCGCCAACTCCTGGTCGCTCTGAATGCTGCCAGCGTTCGTTGACGACCGGAAGCCCAGCAGTGGGTCGTCAACTGAGCGGCACCTCGAGCCGTTCGCTCAGTTCCTCGTGACTGATGCCGAACCGCTCGCGTACGAGGACTGCGCCACTGTCTCCGTAGTGAGTGAGGTCGAAGACGGCGTACTCGGTGTAGACGCGGTCGACACAGCCGACGCCGGTCAGTGGGAGGGCGCACTCGGGCACCAGCTTGGGCGTCCCGTCCCTGGCGAACAGGCTCATCATCACGTAGATCTTCTTGGCGCCGATCGCGAGATCCATGGCGCCACCCACGGCCGGGATAGCGTCCGGAGCACCGGTGTGCCAGTTGGCGAAGTCGCCATTCGGCGCGACCTGGAATGCACCCATCACACACACGTCGAGGTGACCGCCCCGCATCATCGCGAACGAGGATGCGCTGTCGAAGTAGCTCGCCCCCGGTAGCTGGGTGACCGACTGCTTCGCCGCGTTGATCAGCTCAGGGTCGTCGTCACCTGGGTCGGGTGCCGGGCCGACGTTCAGCATGCCGTTCTCGCTGTGCAGGACGACTCGGCTTCCCACTGCAAAGTGCTCGGCGACACTGACCGGCTGGCCAATGCCGAGGTTGACGTAAGACCCCGGCTCGATGTCACGGGCGACGATCGTGGCTAGTTCGTCCTTTGTGAGCGGTGCGTCGCCTACTTGCGGGGTCATACCCTCACGACCCGGTCAACGAAAATTCCTGGAGTCACGACCATCTCAGGATCCAGGTCCCCTGTCTCGACGACATCGGAAACTTGCGCAACGACTGTCGTCGCGGCTGTGGCCATCACTGGGCCGAAGTTACGAGCAGTCTTGCGATACACAAGGTTTCCTAGCCGGTCGGCCTTGTGAGCTCCGATCAGCGCGACGTCGCCTCGAATCGGATACTCCAGCACGTAGGTGTGCCCGTCGATGACGCGCGTTTCCTTGCCTTCGGCGAGAGGTGTGCCAACTCCGGTAGGCGAAAAATACGCGCCGATGCCGGCGCCCGCCGCACGCATCCGCTCGGCGAGATTCCCTTGTGGGACGAGCTCCAATTCGATCCTGCCCTCGCGGAACAGACGATCGAAAACCCACGCATCCACCTGCCGCGGGAACGAGCAGACCACCTTGCGGACCCTCCCCCTGGCAAGCAGCGCTGCTAGTCCGGTATCACCGTTCCCCGCATTGTTCGAGACCACTGTGAGCTCTTTGGCACCCTGCCGGATCAACGCGTCGATCAGCTCCACCGGCATACCCGCCATCCCAAAACCGCCAATAAGCACCGTCGAGTCGTCCACGACTCCGGCGACGGCCTCATCAGTGTTCTTGCAGACGAGCGCGGTCACCCTCAGCTGTCCGTGTTCTCGAGGACGACAGCGAGCGCCTGCCCGACGCCGATGCAAATGGCCGCGATGCCCCAACGGTCACCTGATAGGCGGAGTCGGTGCGCAAGCGTGGCGAGTATCCGGCCCCCAGACGCGCCAAGCGGGTGTCCCATCGCGATCGCGCCGCCGCGCGAGTTGACGATCTCGACGTCAGACAGCCCCTCCTTCACCCAGGCATCGATACAGGCCAGGCACTGCGCGGCGAAAGCCTCATTGAGCTCGACGGCTGTGACGTCGGACCAGGTGATCCCGGCTTGGCGCAAGGCTCGGTGCGCCGCCATCACTGGGGCGACCCCGAAGTCTTGGGGATCGTTAGCGAAGGTGCCGCGACCCGCGATGCGTGCCACAGGGTCGACGCCAGCGATGGCTGATTGGCTACCGATCAACAGAGCAGCGGCACCGTCGCTGAGCGGTGAGGAGTTTCCGGCGGTGATCGAGCCGTCTGGACGGAACGACGGTTGGAGTGCGGCTAGCTTCTCGACCGTCGATCCGGGCCGGATCCCCTCGTCGCGATCGAGGTCCGCTCCGCCGGGAGGCGCAACCCAATCGTCATAGAAGTCGCTGCCCCATGCTGCGTCAGCGAGGTTGTGAGAACGGACGGCGAACTCGTCCTGCCGCTGCCGAGAGATCCCGAACCGGTCAGCGAGAAGTTCGTTGGCCTCACCCAGCGAAACAGTCCACTCCTTGGGCATGCGCTCGTTGACCAGTCGCCACCCGAGCGCGGTGGAGACCGCGGCGACATCGCCTGCCGGGAACGCGTGCGACGGTTTCGGCAGCACCCACGGTGCTCGTGTCATCGACTCCACGCCGCCGGCAAGTACCACCTGCGCATCGCCCGACTCAATAGCGCGCGACGCTTGCATGGCGGCGTCGAGGGACGATCCGCAGAGGCGGTTGACGGTGACGGCAGGGACTGACGTCGGGAGCCCAGCGAGCAGCGCCGCCATGCGTCCGACGTTCCGGTTGTCCTCGCCTGCCTGGTTGGCACAGCCCCACACCACGTCGTCGATAGCGGCCAGATCGAGGCCGGGGACTTGCGCGAGCACCGTGGTGACGGCTGACGCGGCCAGGTCGTCGGGACGCACGGACGAGAGGGCGCCTCCGAACTTGCCGAAGGGTGTGCGCGCGTAGGCGAAGACGAAGGCGTCAGCCACCGGGCTCTCCACTCACGTCCGCGTCGTCCTCCTGGTGGAGCTAAGGGGACTCGAACCCCTGACCTTCTGCATGCCATGCAGACGCGCTACCAACTGCGCCATAGCCCCGCGGACGCTCAAGCCTACCGGTGGTCAGGACCCCGCCCAAAGTCGCTAACGGTCGTCGCCGAGCACGATCTGGGGCAAGCTGCTGGCGTTGTGTTCGACGAGGCGCCAGCGGCTTGACTGCTCGCCAAGTACCGACCAGCAGCAGTTCGCCAGACCCCCAAAGGCGCCCCAATGCTGGACCGGCAGTCCAAGCATTTGACCGATCGCGCCGCGGATGGTGCCGCCGTGGGACACCACCACTGCCAGTCCGTTGTCGGGGACAGAAGTGAGAACCTCGTCGAGACATTTGACGGCACGGTCGGCAACCTCAACCCGCGTTTCAGCGCCGCCAGCGCGCACGTCGTCACCGGCCATCCACGCCAGATACGTCGGATCCGCTTTGAGGTCGTCGGCGTACATGCCCTGCCACTCGCCCGCATTCGTTTCGCGAAGGGCTTCGGTCAGCTGAGCGTCGAGTCCTGCCAAGGTTGCGAGTTCCTCGGCAGTCTGTGAAGCGCGCAAGAGGTCAGACGACACGATGACCGATGGTTCTAGCGCGGCAAGGTGCTTGGCGCCCTCAACTGCCTGTCGCCGGCCAACGTCGTCCAACGGCACATCGATCTGCCCCTGAAAGCGCCGCTGGGTGTTCCACTCGGTCTGACCATGCCGCCAGAGAACCACCCTGCGCCGATGACCGCTCAGCGTGACACCTCGACAACCTCGTCCAACGGGATGGTGGGGCAGTCACTCCACAGCCGCTCAAGCGAGTAGTAGGCACGTTCTTCCTCGTGCTGCACATGGATCACAACATCGAGATAGTCCAGCAGCACCCAGCGGTTGTCGCGTTCACCTTCGCGATGCGATGGCTTGACCCCGTCCTCGGCAAGTCGTTCCTCGACAGCGTCTACGATCGCCCGCACTTGTCGGTCGTTGGGCGCCGAACACAGTACAAATGCATCGGCGACGGCTAGTTGATCGCTCACATCAAACGCGATGACGTCGACAGCGAGCTTGTCCGCCGCGGCAGCTGCGGCCTCTCGTACGAGATGAACTGACTCTGAAGTGGCGGTCACACGGCTCCCTGCTGACGCTCCATTGCGCTTAGCCTCTCACGTTCACTTTCCGAAGTCCGCGCCCAGGATGACGATGACGTCCGCCACTGAGCTCCCTTGATCACTCACGCGAATAGCAGAATCCGGCACGCCGAGCGTCTGCGCGACCTGCTGGCCAAGGGAACGCGATGCTGCTTGTGCATCAGGGATCAAAATCAAGGTGTGTTCAACACCGAACTCATTCGCGTTACCGCCATTGAGGAATTCAAAGCCGTCATCGCGAAGTAGCTTGCCTGCATCCTGTTCCAGGCCAGGAGTGCCGACGCCGTTCTGCACCAACACTGAGACCTGTTCGCCACCGGAGTCTGGGGGCAGCGAGTCGGAAAGCAGTCCTTCCTGCAACCGCTGGAGACCCTGAGGGTCGACGACCAGCGCAGGCGGGCCACCACCCGTTTCCAGCGGATCAACCGGCAACGACTGGTACGTGGCATCGCCACCGCGGGCCTGGCCGCCGTAGCCGAGCAGGAAGTCGGCCAGGCTGTTGACGTCGAGCGTCGCCCGGCTCGTCGCATTGACGCTCTCAAGGGTCTTGATCAACGCATCCCGGTTGCTCGGTAAGCGCTGCACGACCTGGTCGAGCACCTGGCTGAACCGGGCAAGGCGGGACTCCTCGCTCTCGCCCTTGCCGAGGTAGGTCGCAAACGCGGTCGCCTCTTTGCCGCCCAGAAGCTGGCTGACACCTTTGGCGACGATGATGTTGCGGC